>PUMR01000040.1 GCA_003551455.1 Mollicutes bacterium
CTAGTGCCGTAGGCTTTGGCGCCATAGCCTTCCACCGTGCCCTTATCACTATCATATTCCACGGTCACATTGTATTCTGCGGGAACGAAATGCGCGGTGAGGGAAACGTCATTGTCCGGCATCTCGAACTCCAAGGTGGCATCCTCTTCTGTAAAATCACCGCTCCAGCCGTCGAAGGCATAGCCTTCCGCGGCTTCGGCGGTGAGGGTGACGGTTTCTCCCACTTCATAGGTGCCATAACCTTCCACGGTGCCGTTTTCATATGACACCTCGACTTCATAAGAACGGGTCCTACAGCCGACGATCGTCAAAGCGGCCGTGACCACAAGTACCGTTGCGAGAATTCTGCCTATCACTTTGAACATGTTAAACCCTCCGGATTTTTTTACCCTTATGCTTGCAAGTGGTGGAAAGCGGCGGTGGTGTCGCGGAAAAACATCTTGTGTCCACAAGTCTACAGGCATAAAGCGTTTTCACTATTATATTTTATTTTAGCATAGATATCGTTGATTTGCACTGACTAAACTGACGAACGGTTGGTATGCGATGTGTGTTTGCGGTGTGTTTTGTGCATATGCAGGGCTTTGTTTGAACCTGTAGAACAAAACCACCTTGTCAAAACCATTTCATGGTTGAATTTGCATTGAAACACTTCGGGCTTGTCCTCAGTTTTTTTGATGACAACACAAACGGTTTGGTGGAATCCAGCATTTCACATACTTGTCATTCGATAATCCGGAAATTAAGATCTAAAAAGAGACGATACCGGGATAAGCCGGTAGCGCCCCTTTCGATGATAGCTCTAAATGGTGATCGTAAGCTCAGGAGTGGTGTTAATCCCCCCCTGTCTCCTCTCCTTCTTCGATTTCTTGTTCACCGTTCAGGACCGAGGCAAGAGCGTTGAAAGACCACATTTCGGCATAGGCGGCGCCTTCGCTTCCCTTGATGATGTTGCCGTCCGCGTCGAAGAAGATTTTGATGTTGGCTGTCGAAGTGTCGATGCCCCAATTCAAATTGTAACCGGTAGCATTGTCGTCGCGGAAAAGATTGAGGAAATTCGCAGCGTCGTCGGTCCAGCCCGATAGGCCGCCGATCGCGAGGGCAAAATCACCTTGCAGTATATGCTCATAGTAGTCTTCTACAGGATCTGACTCTATTTCGACAACATCGATTTCGACTCGGATGTAATAGTCTTCACTCTGGAACATATCCTCAAAAGCCGTTTTGATGTATTGACCCATCTCTTCTTGACCAACAAAGACGTTAAGTTGCATTTCGATGACAGTCCAATCCGCCGCTATCCCCGGTGTGTAATATTCGTCATCCACGAGGTCGTCCAATGCGTTTTGCCAATAGATTTCAGCCAGGTCGGGCAAATACCCGTGTGTATCAGGTCCGAGACCTTCGCCGACCCAGTCGCCCCATACGGTGTCCCGGAAGGGGACTCCTTCATCATACTCGACATAATACGCTTCGCTGAAGTAGTACATTATGGGTTCTCTGTCGTTATCAGTGAAGATTTCTTCAGCAAGATCTTCTCTGTCGATGACATGGAACATGGCCCTTTTGAAGTCATCATGCATGAGCAGAGGTTCAGGCACCCATTCGCTTTCCGGGAATTGTTCCTCCTGGTTTTCCACGGTGCCGAGGGCATTGAAATTGATGCGGAAGGTAGTTCCGGTGTCCCCAACCGAGAATATAGGGATGCCACCATACATGGTCTCCATGAGGTAGCGTTCCGCATGGGCGAAGAGCGCATGGCGCATTTCAGTCGTTGCCTCATCCGAGCTGAAGTCGTATGTGCCGGAAGGATAGTTGATGATTAGGAATGCAGCCGGACTGGTAGGCATGAGTTGTGCACCATGATGCCAAGCGACAGTCATGACCTGAATGTCGATAATGTCACCGACATCCAGATCAAGCAGTTCAGCGCTGATAGCAGCGAATTCGGGTAGGCGATGATCGGCACGAATAACGATTTCTTTCCCAGCGTCGCTTTCGACAGTCACTTCGATAGTTCCATCGCCATCGACGTCACTATCGATATGGATGACTTCCATGTCGGTCAAACTGACCCGTCGGGACTGATAAGGCAACATTTCGACGTCGTCTTCGAGATCGATATCATCGATGTCCACAACAGGGGGGAGTTCTTGGTCATGGGCGAGAATCTCATGTTTCCCCAGACCTTCCAGCTGTAGAAGACCGAACCCGTTATCGTCATATTGACCAAGAATCCGGACTTCGTCACCGATAGCGGCTTCATCATAGAGGTCACTGCAGAATACGGCGATGGCTCCAGTGTCGTCTTCCATGAAGAGGGTGTCATGGCTCATGGCGGTGATGACTCCCTCGATGAGTGCGGTATCGCCTAGGTCGAGCTCTGCGTGGACATCAGTGATATGCATGGCTTCTTGTTCAAAGAGGTAGGTGTTATAGATATCTTCCCATTCCTGACTATCGAATAGGAGCCAAATATCGATACTCTCCCAATCTTTGATGTCGAAATTATAAATGTAGAGTGTCTGATCGACATTCATGTCTGCAATGAAGACTTCGAAAACAGCGCTCACAAGACTTGTTTCGCCGTCATAGAATTTCGAGACGCCATCTTTTTCATCGTCCCAGATGTAAGTGTCGCCTTCAAACTCGATTTCCGTGATGTCGGATGCCATGTACAACGACTTGAAGAAGCGATCCAGGTCGTCCATCACGCCGGCGAGGATGTCAAAGTCCGCTGCGAAAATTGCATCGTTGAGATAATCGCGATAGGCTTCCAGTTCGGCTTTTTCATGATAGGAAACATCCATTTCCAGCCATCGGGGGTGATACACGAATTCGCCGACCGGATAGTCGTATTCAACGAACATCTCTTCGTCAATCAGCCATTCGATTGCTTCTACGATGGTGGCATGTTCAGAATAGTCATACACTTCAATTTCACGCGTCTTTTCTGTGATGACCGCTTCGTCATCGTCGAGGTCGACGAGTTCGAATTGAATCACATGAGTGCCGGTATCTTCGAATGTCATATAGAGATCGGCCACTTCATAAAAGGCGGCTTTCAGGAAGAAACCCTCTTCGGGCCCCAAGTGACCGACTTGGGCTATATCATAGAGATTTCCTTGATCATCATAGGTGAGAATCTCGACTCCATCGGGCGTATCCACGTCAATACGGACATTTTCATACCCATAGGCACCAAGAATGTCATAGGTGAGTTCCATCGTGACAGGCTGCATCACCTCGGCATAGAAGTAGGTCGATAGATGGTGGATGTCGTCTAAGAACTCATAGGTGCTCTGGTCATACACCATGTTTTGATTGAGGAATTCTTGCACTATGTCAATTTGAACCGCCAGATGTATGCCTTCGTAAGTGCTATGCGTCAAGGTGTTGATGCCGATGATCTCACCGGATTGATTGATCAAGGGACCACCGCTGTTTCCGGGGTTGATCGAGGCATCATGTTGAATGAGTTTGGAATCAAAACCATTGAAAGCTATAGGCCGATTCAGGAAACTGATGATGCCGCCGGTCACGGTGTTGTGAATACCCCCGGGATGACCGATGGCGAAGACCGATTGTCCAATCCGGAGTGAATCATAATCACCAATCGGCAGCGCGGGGAGGGCTTCATCCGTCTCGATGACGAACAGGGCCAGATCATTTTTCACATCAATCGCAATCATGGATACCCGTGAGGGCGAGAATTCAATGTCCTGTTCGGGGAAATAGATTTCATGGTCGTACTCCGAGCCCAAGGCCACATGTTCGTTGGTCAACAGATAGTACACATCCTCTTCCTCGTGGGCTTCGAAGATAGCGGCACTGCCTGTAGCTAGTAAATCACCTTCCAAATACGTTAGCACCTGCGGGGTGGAAAAGACCGCTTGTTCCAGGATGTCGGCACGCGCCTCGTCGAGCATCTCGAGGATTTCTTCGAGATTGGCGTCTTCCCCCATGATGTTGCCGAGATTCATCCCCGTGTCATCATCCAGGGTGACAATGAGTTCCCCCTCAATAATCTCAATATGCTTGATGCCCACCCCATCTTCACCGGCCGGGCCCTCGGGGCCTTGGGGTCCTTCCAAGGCACTGAGATCAAAAAGGTCTACCCAGGTTTCTTCGCCTTCATAGCGCCATTGTAACATCATGTCATCGGTTTGGAACTCGACCTCGCGACCATCATCGCCTTCAAGAGCGGTGATGTCCATGAGTTCATTCCAATGCTCTTCGTCCTCGTAACGCCACTCGAGGATGTCGTTCTCGACACGGAGTTCGACCTCGCGGCCGTCTTCTCCGGGCTCTCCTTGCGGACCGCGGGTCAGCTCTTCCAATGCGAGGAGGTTCTGCCAATCACTGTCGCCCTCGTATTGCCATTGGAGATAGTCGTCCTCCAGACGGAGGATGACTTCACGACCATCTTCGCCGTCTTGACCTCTTGTCAAGGAGTCGAGTTCTAAGAGGTCCTGCCAGGCACTGTCGCCTTCATATTTCCATTGCAGGTACTCAGCGTCCTCATCTATACGGAAAAGAGCTTCCCGGCCGTCTTCACCATCTTCCCCGGGTTCACCCTGTTCCCCTTCGGGACCGATGAGGGTTTGGAGAGAGACGAGATTCCGCCAGACGGTCTCCGTGTCATAGCGCCATTGGATGTGGGTAGCGCTGACATGGAACTCGATTTCGCGGCCGTCTTCTCCGTCAGCACCGTCCTCCCCGTCTTCTCCCGCTGTCCCTTGGGGACCCTGCGGTCCCACCAAAGTGGAGAGTGCGACCAGGTTCCGCCAACTGGTCTCCCCTTCATAACGCCATTGGATGTGATCTTGCGCGACCCGGAAATCGACCTCGCGGCCGTCCTCACCGTCTTCACCGTCTTCTCCTTGCGGACCGCGGGTCAAAGTATCCAACGAAAGGAGATCCTGCCAATCGCTGTCTCCTTCGTATTGCCATTGGAGATGGTCGTCCTCGAGACGGAGGGTGACTTCCCGACCGTCCTCACCTTCGAGATCGACTAGATCCAAAAGTTCGTTCCAAGTGGCTTCTCCTTCGTAACGCCATTCGAGCTTGTCGTTTTCGATACGGATTAAGACCTCACGGCCATCTTCGCCGTCTGCACCGGCGACTTGGCCGGCGTTGATCTCGCTTCCGTCCGAGAGCGTGAGGATCAACTCACCGTTGGTGATGGTGGCGTCTTCGACACTGACGCCGTCTTCGCCGTCTTCACCCTCAAGCGTGCTCAAGGGGATGAGCGTCTGCCAATCGGCGTCTTCATAACGCCATTGGATCTCGTCGTCCTCGACGCGGAACTCGACCTCGCGGGCGTCCTCGCCGTCTTCACCGTCTTCGCCCTCCAAATCGGAAAGGTCGAAGAGGTCGTTCCATTCGTCTTCGTCTTCATATTGCCATTGCAAAATGTCCGCTTCCACACGGATGTCCACTTCTCGCGCTTCTTCTGGGTCATTACACGCGGCGAGCATGAAGACCAGGCCCAGCACAAGTAGAACGGACATAACAGTTCTCTTGATGTATGACGCACTCTCTCTTACCATAAACAACATCTCCCTTATCAAGATAGTCTGTTCATAATGTTTCTAATTTATGCAATCAAAAAGGCACACCAACAAAGTCTTGTCGGTGTACCCGTTAACGTCCAAGGCAAGGTTCAAAGAACCTTCTATAAGGCATCGAATCCTCCCCTATCAAGACGATACGCTTGTGACGTTTCATTTATTGAGCATACTTTATCCCATATAATCATGCTATATGATACCCGTAAACATTTCAAGACCCACATCGGGTGGTCTTCGTGACGATGACCCGCGCATAATCAAGCTATGGCACCGCGATTCGTCCTTTTCCAAACAATGTTTTAAACCGTGTCCGCAAGGCTTTTCTCGTGCCTTTTGCCAAGAGAGACCCCACAAAAAGCATGGTGGAGTCTCTCTTTATCCTGTTCATAATCATCACACACGTTCGTGAAGACGTTCATTTCGTCTTCATGTGTCCTGTGGGGTGTATGGACGTCAATCCACCCACCAAAGAGCATCCCGGTCAGCGCCCCAATGGGTGAATTCCATGGGTTCGCGCCAGAATGGACTCCAGCTATCGGGCAATTCTTCGTGTTCTACCCAGATCGCCATGCCGAAATTATAATAGAATGCTTCCCTTGTGACGTTGACGACACTGGCGGGGATGAAGATTGTGACTCCCATTGTGTCCTGGAAGGCCTGATAACCGATCGTCGTCAACGAATCCGGCAACACCACATAGGGAGAATAGGTCCGCAAGGTGTGCCCGAAAGCGTCCGCCCCGATGATCTCCAATTGACTGTCCGGCGCGAAGGTGATCTCCCTCAGTTCGCTCCAAGTGAAAGCGCCGGTGCGGATCTCCGTCACCGGGGCGGGGATGTGGATCGATTGGATGCCTCCCGCGAAGAACATCCCCTCGGGGACATAGGTCAAAGCATCGGGAAGGAGGAACGATGCCAAAGCCTCGGTGCCCCTGAATGCGCCGGGACCGATGTCTGACACTCCCACCGGCAGCACGATGGTGGTTAGGGCCGTGGTGTCTCTGAAAGCCTCTTCACCGATATGCATCAGTTGGCTTTCCGCTCCGAAGGTCACCTTTTCCAAGGCTTGGGACCCTTCGAAAGCGGACGCGCCGATCGTCTCCAAGGCATCGTTCGCATGGATGCGGGAAATATCGCTTTCTTTGAAAGCCTCGGCGGCGATGGCCGTGAGCGGCACGCCCGCAAGGGTCTCGGGCAGGACGAGAACGGACGAGAACCCTTCATAGCCGGTGATTGTGGCTTCCCCGTCGACAATCTCATGAAGAAGTCCGAAAGCGTTCGTGGCACAGAAACCTGCTTCGGGCAGGTCGATATCGACCAATCCCTCGTGATCGAAATGCAGGGTCTTCTCGTGGACTTCTCCGGCTGCGGACACATTGATCTCGATCATGAAACCGTCGCCCTCCAAACCGATGCGATAAAGTGAAAGAGCGTCCGTTCCGGTATCATATCCGAGGGCGACGAGAACTTCATCGAAATAGTCCGCTTGCAGTTCGTAGAGGTTGTCGTCGCGGGTGAACCAGTGTTCTTTGAGTGTCTCGGGAAGTAAAGTTGTAAAAGTGAAAGTGAAATAGGACAAGATTTCTTCGTGCACGGCAAGGGTCATCTCTTGGTGTTCCCAGCACGAAAGATCGTCGCATTCGAGATAGCCCCCGGCATGGTCGGGCTCTGCGAAAAGATACATGTTGAAACGGTGCCGGGGCGTCGAAGTGTCCTCGAGATCGTGATAGTCCAAGGCGTAGAGAGACCCTTCCCGTCGCAACTCATAAGTCATAGCGGGGACAAGGTCGATCAGCGCTTCATAACGCACGCGGTGGTTGGCAGACGTGTCTATCATATGCTTGAGTGATCCGATGTCGAGGCGCGGAATCCAACGCGCATACACCGTGACATCGGTCGTGGGCATGTTTGTGAAGACAAAAGGTTCGTTCAAGGCCCTGTCGGCATACCACCCGCCGAAATGATGATGGGGCTTGGATGGTGACTCGGGCGCCTCGACGACACTGAAAGCCGCTTGCGTGATGGACTCCGTCACACTCCCCGTTCCGGTCTCGAAACGGATGCTCACTTGTCTTGGTTCATAGAGCGCCCGCACCGTCATATCGGCCGTGATTTCCTCCGGTGCTTCATCCCAGCCGAGGAAGTCGTAGCCCTCCCGTTCGGGGAGTGAGGGACCTATCACACCGTCCCCGGTGAACACCGTCTCGACATGCAACAGCGTGTCGTCGTCATCCAAGAACGTGACGACGTGCACATCCAGGATCCTGCCGAGGTTGATGAGCGTCGCATCGGTCAATGTGACGACCAGATCGCCGTCGGCGTTGACATCGATCGTTTCGATGCCGACGCCGTCTTCACCGTCGGCGCCGGGTTCTCCGGGCTCACCTTTTTCGCCGATGAGGGCGGCGAGGCCGATGAGGTCCGTCCAAGTCCCTTCATCCTCATAAGCCCATTGGATATGATCTTCGGCCACCCGCAGGATGATTTCCCTGCCATCGGCGCCGGCCGAACCGGGAAAGCCCCTCGGCCCTCTCAGGCTGGCCAGACTGACAAGGTCGTTCCAGGTCGTTTCCCCGTCATACCGCCATTGGATATGGTCGACGGAAGTCCGGAAGTGGACTTCCCGCCCGTCGGCTCCGTCGGCTCCGGTCAAGGAGGCCAATTCCACAAGGTCCGTCCATGTTTCTTCCCCCTCGTAACTCCACTGGATATAGCCGGCGGAAACCCGGAGTGTCACCGTCTTTCCATCGACTCCATCCGCGCCCGGAAGACCGATGAGTTCATCGAGGCCGATGAGGTCCTCCCAACTGTCGCTGTCGTCATAGCGCCATTGGATGTGGGTGTCGCCCACCCGCATGACGACGGCACTGCCCTTTTCCCCTTGGGGTCCGACGAGCGCCGTCAGAGCGATGAGATCCGTCCAGTCATCTTCATCCTCGTGTTGCCATTGGATGTGGCCTTCCGCGATGCGGAGAAACACAGTGCGTCCGTCCTCCCCGGGTGCGCCCCGGGGACCGCGGACACTCTCGAGCCACTCTTCGTAGGTGCCCGCGAAAGCCTCGGCCGCGACGGCCTTGTCGTAGATGGCCTTCAATTGCACCGTGAGCTCGTCGGGCTCATCCGGTCCCTCATCTCTGAGCCGTTCGCATCCCGAAACAAACAATCCCATAAACAACAACATCCCGATCCACCAGATCCGTTTCATTCCTTCACCTCGCACTTGTTTTTCGGTTCTTCCGCAGAGAATCACTCCCGTAAGGTTTTTTGCATCGTCTTTGAAGCAAAAGAAAAAAACATTCTGAAAAAATGTTTTTATCGACGGGTGGATACACGACCGCTGCAGCTTCCCCCATACCGCATGGCCTTCGCCTCCAAAGAGCCCTTATAGGTATATTATATGGGCAAAAAAATCATAAAACAATATAAATATACGCACAATCGCAAATGCTTCAAAGAAAATTCCATTTCATTCTTACAGTTTTCAAAGAGAATTGCTCGTTGAGCACGACATTGTGGCTCTCGCATTATATAACCACTGCTAGTTTCGGGCCTTTCAAAGATATGAGTAAGAGGCGGTGCCAGTCGGACTGGTACCGCCTCTTTTTGATTCATGTCCCGAATGACTTCATTTGCACTGTAGGGCAGATTGGTTTCCTACTCTACTTCGGGCCATTGGGCGCGCGGTACTTCTTCACCTTCTTCGATGTAGTACGTACCGTTCAGTACTGATACGAAGGCGTTGAAGGACCACATTTCCGAGTACGCGGCTTCTTCGGTGCTCATGAGGACGTTGCCCTCCTCATCGAAGGGGATTCTGATGTTGGCTGTCGCAGTGTCGATACCCCAGTTGAGGGTGAAGCCGCCACGGTTGTCGTCGGCGAAGAAATAAAGGAAGCTTGGCGCATCGAGCGTCGAACCGCTGATGCCGCCGATCGAGAGGTCGAACTCACCGACCATCATGTAGTTGTAATAGATGTCGGGGAACGGTCTCGCGACAGGATCGACTTCGACTCTGATGTAGTGGGTCTCGCTTTGGAACATGTCTTCGAAGGTCTCTTTGATGTATTCACCGAAGGCGAGCTGGGTCTCACTGCCGGAGAAGAAGTTCAACTGCA
>PUMR01000078.1 GCA_003551455.1 Mollicutes bacterium
CTTGAAGTCCTTCAACTGGTGGGGGAGGAGTTTCGCGAGGGCCTTTTCGCGTTCTTCCTTGTTCTCGGCGATGATCATCTCGCGGACGTTCGTGATGCGGTCACCTTCGAACAACATGTGTTCCGTCCGGGCGAGACCGATGCCTTCGGCGCCGAACTTGACGGCGGTCGTGGCGTCCTTCTCGTTGTCGGCGTTCGCCTTGACACCGAGACGCTTGATTTCTTTGGCCCATTCGAGGATCGTTTCGAACTCTTGGCTGAACTCGGGCATCTTGGTGTCGATCTTGCCGGCGTACACTTTGCCGGTGGAACCGTCGATGCTGAAGAATTCGCCTTCTTTATAGGTCTTGCCGTCGATGGTGAGGGTCTTTTCCGCTTCTTTGATGGTGAGCGCGCTCGCGCCGGCGACACAGGATTTGCCCATGCCGCGGGCCACGACGGCCGCGTGCGAGGTCATGCCGCCGAGCTGGGTGACGAAACCTTCGGCGGCGATCATACCCTCGATATCCTCGGGGCTCGTCTCGCGACGCACGAGGAGGACCTTTTCGCCCTCTTCGGCCATCTCCGCGGCGCGTTCGCTCGTGAAGACGATCCGGCCCGTGGCGGCTCCGGGGCTCGCTGCCAGCCCTTCGGCGACGAACTCGGCCTTTTCGAGGGCCTTTTCGTCGAAGACGGGATGGAGGAGCTGGTCGATCTGGGCGGTGTCGACCCGCATCAGGGCTTCCTTCTTGGTGAGGATGCCGTCATCATGCATGTCGACGGCGATCTTCACGGCCGCATGGGCCGTACGCTTGCCGGTACGGGTCTGGAGGATGTAGAGTTTGCCTTCCTCGATCGTGAATTCGACATCCTGCATGTCCTTGTAGTGTTCTTCGAGCTTGTTCAGGTTGTCGATGAGCTCTTTATAGATCTTGGGACGTTTTTCGTCGAGTTCTCGCAAATCCAACGGGGTGCGGATGCCGGCAACGATATCTTCGCCCTGGGCGTTGAAGAGGAATTCGCCGAAGACCTCATTGGCGCCGGTTTTCGGGTCGCGGGTGAAAAGCACGCCGGTGCCGGAGTTCTCGCCGGTGTTGCCGAAGACCATCTCTTGCACGTTCACCGCGGTGCCGAGGTCGTGGGGGAGTTTGTTGTGTTCGCGGTAGACCCGCGCTCGCGGGGTGTCCCAGCTTCGGAACACGGCGTCGATGGATTTGTAGAGTTGTTCCATGGGGTCTTTGGGGAAGTCTTCGCCGACTTCCTTTTTGTAGAGCTTCTTGAACTCTTCGGTGACCATTTTCCAATCATCCGCGGTGATCTCGACCTCGGATTCGTAGCCCTTCTGCTCTTGTAGCTTCTCGATGTAGTCGTTGAAGGGTTCCATGTCGACACCGAGGACGACATCGGCGAACATCTGGATGAGGCGGCGATAGGAGTCATAGACGAAACGGGGATTTTCTGTCTTGGCGACCATGCCTTCGGCGACCTCGTCGTTCATGCCGAGGTTCAATACGGTGTCCATCATGCCGGGCATGGAGAACTTCGCGCCCGAGCGGACACTGACGAGGAGGGGGTTGTCCTTGTCGCCGAACTCCTTGCCGGTCTCTGCTTCGAGTTTCTTGACGTAGGTCTTCACGTCCTCGATGAGTTCGGGCGAGTTCTGCTGGTCGTTCTTGTAGTATTCGAGGCACATTTCCGTGGTGATGGTGAATCCGGCGGGTACGGGGATGCCGAGACGTTTCATCTCGGAGAGGTTCGCGCCCTTTCCGCCGAGGAGGTCCTTTTGGTCCTGTCGGCCTTCGCCGAACATGTAGATGCGTTTCATATGCTTCACCTTCCGTTCTGGTTTTGTTCAATTCGCGCAAGGACATTATAGCATTCCACCAAGCCTTTTTCAATAAAAACGGGGTGGTTTGAGGGCTTGGATTGGCGTTTAATGACTGATAACGCTTTCAAAGGAAAGCCCCGGAGGACCGGGGCTCACTTTTCGACCTTGATGATGTTGCCGTCTTTGTCGGGATTCTCCTTGAGATACTTGATGATCTCCTTGTAGGTCTTCTCGTTGGCGGGTTTGCAAAGGGAGAGGTTCTTCACTTCGCCTTCGACGATGGCTTCGGCGAAAGCGCTGCAGCCGGGATAGCCGCAGGCGCCGCAGTTCGCGCCGGGAAGGAGGTCTTCTATCTCTTGGACGCGTTTGTCGGGCTCGACTTTCAAAGCTTCCGCCGCGATAGCGAGACCGAGGCCCAATAAAGCGCCGAGGATGCCCAGTGTCAAGATGGCGGCCATGTCAATCCCCCCTTGCCTCTTCGGTTTTGTAGCGGCAGTTGTAGTTCTTGCAGGCCGCGCAACTTTGCCTGTCGACGATTTCTTCCGCTTCCAAGGGCTCCGGGGTGCGGTTGTTCATGATATAGGTCCCGAAGAACAAGGCGACGATGAAGGTTGTCACAACGATTGCCGGTACCATCAGACGATCCCCTCCAGTCCCAAGAAGGCGAGCGCCATGATGCCGGCGACGATCAAGGAGATCGGGATGCCTTTCCAGGCGGGGGGCACATTCGCGGCGTCGAGCCGCTCGCGGATGCTCGAGAAGGCGAAGATGACGAGGGTGAAACCGAGCGCCGCGCCGAAGGCGCTCGCCGCGGCGACACCGAGACCGCTCATGACGCCGAACTCTTCGGCATAGCCTTCACGGACGTTCGTCTCGGCGACCCCGAGGATCGCACAGTTCGTGACGATGAGCGGCAGATAGATTCCGAGGGCCTTGTAGAGTTTCTTGCTCATCTTCTTGATGAACATCTCGACAAGCTGTACCAAAGAGGCGATGACGAGGATGAAGGCGATGGTCGAGATGTAGGTGATCTCGAAGGGTTCGAGGACATAATAATAGATGAGATAGGTGAGGACGCTGCCCACGACCATGACGAACGTCACGGCGCCGCCCATGCCGAGGGCGGTCTCCGAGCGTTTGGAAACGCCCAGGAAGGGGCATACCCCCAAGAATCGCAGCAACACCACGTTGTTTATGAGCATGGCCGAGATGATGGCCACGAAGAAGACGGTCGGACTCATGCACTACCACCTGCACTTTCCATGGCTTTGCGGCGTTTTCTCTCCGCCGCCTCTTTTTTCTTCTTCTCGATCCAGCGTTCGCGGGCTTCTTGCTTCTTGCGCTTGTTGGAAAGCTCCACCGCTTTGAAGACGGCGAGCCAGAAACCGATGACGATGAACCCGCCGGCGGGGCCGATGAAGACCTCCATCTGGAAGAGGGTGAGTCCCGTGTTGATGATGGAGCCTTCCAGGGGGAGGGGGAGATAGACGCCGTAGGCGATGGCCCCCGTCGCCAGGAATTCCCTCGTGCCGCCGATGAGCATCAAGGCCAGCATGAAGCCCAAGGCCACCCCGATGCCGTCGATGGCGCTCATGACGACGTTGTTCTTGGAGGCGAAGTTGTTCGCCCGCTCCATGATGAGGCAGTTCACGACGATGAGCGGGATGAAGATGCCCAAGGATTCGTGGAGGGCGGGGGCGAAAGCCTCCGTCAAGAGACCCACGATCGTCACGAACGTCGCGATGACGACGATGTAGGCGGGGATGCGGATCTCGTTGGGAATCACTTTGCGGATGAGGCTCACGACGATGTTCGAAAGGGTCAAAACGAAGATGACGAGTAGTCCCATGCCGAATCCCGTCTCGAGCGAACTCGTGACGGCGAGCGCGGGACACATGCCGAGAAGCAGCACGAACAAGGAGTTTTCCCGGATGATGCCCCGGGTGAAGACGGCGAGCGCTCGCAAATCCTTCTTGCGCTTCTTCTTGGGAGCTTCTTTTGGCGCCATGGTCAATCATCCTCCCTTTGCTGTTCGTATACCAAGGCGGCTTCGATGATCGCGTTCAGGGCTTTCGCGCTATTGGTCGAGCCGCTGAAGGCGTCTCGGAGTTCATCGCCGTCCATGTCCTCGGTCCGTTCGAAATAGGCGCGGATGTTCTCTTCGAGTGTACGTACGGCGAAATCGCTCTCTTCGCTCGAAACGAGGTAGGCGCTGCTTATCGTGCCGTCGGTGAAGACGGCCACGGCGACTTCCATGATACCGCCGCTATAGGCGGCGGAGAGGTCGGAAGTGTCGTATTCGCCGTGATAGACATGGCCGAGGAGGTCGCCGTCCTCATCGTAATGGGCCTGGTATGTCTGCAGGATGTCGTGTTCGACATCCACAGGATCATCCCAACCACGGCTCCAGAGGAAGAATTCGCGCATCTCGCGCTGTTCGTTGGATTCTTGGCAGCGGATGATGGCCTGTTCGACCAGATGGTTGATGGTCGGATCATAGACCGTCTCGTCGAAGTCGACTTCGACTTCGTCGATGTCGAGACCGTCCAAATCCTTGTATTTTTCCAAAGCCGCCAGGAGTTCTTCCGAAGCCCTGTCGTCGGGTCTGGCCGCCCGCACGCCCTTGAAGGTGCCTTCGCTGATCGCGATGTTCAAGGCGATTCTTTCATGGTCGTTGGCGCGGTAGGCGGAATATACATGACCGAGAAGCTCGTCATTCGCATCATAGACGGCGATGCGGGCGTCGATACAGCCCAGGGTGTATTCGAAGACCTTCTCGTAGTAGGCCGCATCGGGATAGAATTCCCGGTAGTCGGTGAGCGCCCTATCGTCCACGACATTGTCCGCGGTCGCTTGCACCGAGTGGATGATGCTGCCGTAGGTCGAGGTCGCGCCGGTGGAACCGTCATAGAAGGTGACATCGTTGATGTCTTGACCCTTGAAGGGGTCGAGATGATTGTCTTCGATCCGTCTGACATAGGTCGGCGTGTTCTCGTGACGGGCGATGCGGACTTCGACGATCTCTTGGTCCGCATCCAAAGCGACGAGCGTCACGACCAATCCGAAGGTGTTGGTGTGTTCGACGCGGAAGACCTGCCCCAGGGCGTTACCGTCCTTGTCGAAGATTTCCGCGCGTTCGTCGACCCGCTCGTCTTCCACACAGTAGGTGACGATCTCGCCGATGCGGTTGCGGTCGGCGTCATAGCCGACGGCCTCCCAGCGGCAATAGATGTCCCGCGGCTCGTCGTCGCGGTCGAAACTGGTGGGCTTTTCGAGACCGTAAAGGTCGAAATAGATCTCGAGTTGCTCCCGCATGCGGTTTTGCTCGATGATGTCCTCGGTGAAGGAGTTCACCGCCACGATGCCGAGGCCGCTCGCGGCCCCGATGATACAGAGTATCAAGGCCATTCTCAGTTTATCCAACATAATGGACCCCCACATTCGTAATGATTATCGCCGCCACGACCACCATGCCGAAGATGACGGCCGCGCGGGCGGAAAAACGGTTCCGCGCCCATTTGGGATAATCGAGGGCGGGAACGAACATGTTCATGATGAGGATCGCGAAGACGACCCCTTCGGGGAGGTTGCCGAAGATGCGGATGAGGAAGGTCACGACACCGAGACCGAAGGCGAAATAGATCCTGCCGGGCCTCGTCACGGGACTGGTGATGGGGTCGGTCGCCATGAAGACGGCACCGAAGAGGAGCCCGCCCCCGAAAAGGTGCACGAGGGGGAACCAGGATTCGAGCCCCTGCGTGAACATGACGGTGAGAGAAAGCAAGAGCACGGTGCCGATGTAGGTCAAGGGGACGACGAGGTCGAACGAACGCCTGAGAGCGAGATAGAGCCCGCCGACGAGGATGAGGAGGGCGCTCGTCTCCCCGAGGCTCCCGGGGAGGCCGATGCCGGAGAAAAGCGACCAGATGCCGTAGTGGTCCGTCACCGAAGAATCGAAGATGTTCTCGTTCAGGATGCTCATCGCCGTCGCGCCGGCGGCGCCGTCGGCGACGAAGGTCTCATAAGAGAGGAGGGTGCCGAAAGAGAGCACGACGAACACCCGGGCGAAAGCGGCGGGATTGAAGATGTTCTGGCCCATGCCGCCGAAGATGAGTTTCGCGAGCAAGAGACCCACCACACCGCCGATGATGACGACGGCGAGGGGGATCCGGTCGGGGAGCGTGAGCCCATAGATCACACCGCTCGTCACGACGCTGAAATTGGTCAGCGTGAAACTCCTGTTCCAAAGGCGGAAGGATTTGTTCTCCGCGGTCGGCGCCTGCTTGTTCTCTTCCTTCCGTTTCTCCTGCAAGGGCGCGAGTTTCTCCTTGTAGGTCGAAAGGAAGGTTTCATAAGCCTCTTGGGCTTCTTCCGTCTTCTTCTTGCGCGCTTCCGCTTTAAGCTCCTTCTTCTCGGCCCTGAGGTCGCGGATCTGCTTTTCCGTCTCGCTCTTGGCTTCTCTCAGCCTTTCCAACAGGTCCATGACCTGGTAGTAGACGTATTCGGTGGCCGCCATCGAGGCCACGGCCGCAAGAAGGATCCAAAGCGCCGCGAGGCCGTGTTGGACGATGGCGAAGATGACGAGCGGTAAAAGCGCGATGCTCACATCACGCATCATCCTCGTCACCCGGGCCTGGGGCCGGCGCAGATGGGGACTGCTTTTTGTCACGATTTCCATGGTATCACCCTATCATTGGTTTTCTGTCAAGGCTTTGCCTTTGCGGACATAGTCCGTCACATGGATTTTGGAAGTGCAAACATACGCGCAAAGACCGCATTCGATGCAACGGTCGGCGCGGAGCTCTTGGGCCGCCTTTTCATCGTTGCGTTTCACGGCGTTCATGATGGAAACGGGCTGGATGTCGACGGGGCAGCTGTAGACGCATGAAGCGCAACGCACACAAGGCTCCTCGACATAGTCCGTGCTCTCGAACACGAGGACGGATGTCGTCGTCTGGGTGACGATGGCGTCGTCATCGGGGATGCTTTTTCCCATCATCGGGCCGCCGAGGATGACCTCGACCTCTTCGGCGTCCTCCCGATAGCCGTCACAGAGCTCGATGAGCTCTTTGACGCTCGTGCCCACCCGGGCGCGGATGTTTTGCGGGAATTTCACGGCGTCGCCGTTCACGGTCAGATGTCTTTTGATGACGGGAAGGTTGTGTTTCACGGCCTCGTAGATGGCCGCGCACGTCGAGACGTTGAAACCGAGGATGCCCTTCTCCATGGGGAGGGTGCCGACATCGACCTTGACGCCGGTGGCTCGCTCGAAAGTGGCGTTCTCCCAGCCTTGCGGATAGTAGTCGTCGAGCTCGGCGATCCGGATGTCCTTGTCGGCGAAACGGGACTGTTCACGCTCGAGGACTTCGATGAGTTCCCGTTTCGTCTTCTTGACGGCGATGACGCCGCGTTCCGCATCGACGGCCTGCATGACATAGGAGAGTCCTTTGAAGATGTCTTCGGGCTGGTCCTTGATGAGGCGGTAGTCGCTCGAGAGGTAGGGTTCGCATTCGACGGCGTTGATGACGACGGTATGGATGTCCTTGTCGGTGTCCAGCTTGATGTAGGAGGGGAAGGCGGCGCCGCCGAGACCCACGAGCGCCTTGTCTCTCAGGATTTCGACGAAATCCTTCTTCTTGAAGTCGGCGATGACGCTGTCGGGGCGGTCGGTGATGCTTTCATGATAGGTGTCCTGATAGTCGTTCCGGATGACGAGACACGGAATCTTCTCGCCCGTGGCGTCGGTCTTTTCGATCGTGCCCTCGATGGTGCCGCTCACCGTCGAATAGATGGGCTGCTTGAAAAAGCCGCCGTCGCGTTCGCCGATGATCTCGCCGAGTTTGACCTTGTCGCCTTTTTCCACTTTGACGGTGTATTTCGGGCAACGTTCGCCGGGGAGATTGATATAGACCCTTTCGGGGTCGACATGGCGGAGGGTGGGCAACTCCTTCATGAGTTGCTTGTAGTCGCTGACTCTTTTCGATCCGGTAATCATAGGGATGCACCTTCCGTATCATTCTGTTTTGCGGATGAGACGATCCTTTCGATCTCTTCTTCCATCTTGTCCAGAAGCCGGTCGGCTTCCGCTTTCGTCTCACCCTTTACGTTGAGATAGATTTTCAGTTTCGGCTCGGTGCCGCTCGGACGGAGCACGAACCAGAGGTCTTTTGCGAAGATGAACTTGACGACGTTCGACGGAGGATGAGAGAGCTTCTCCTCTCCCGTTTCGCTCCTGCGGACACCTTGTAGGTAGTCCTCCTTGGCGAGAAGCTTCCTGCCGAGAAACTCTTGCGGGCGATACGCCCGAAAAGTCTCCATGATGCGGCGGATCTCTTCTTCGCCCTGCAATCCTTCGAGCTGTAGATTCAAGAGCCGGTCGCGATAGCTTCCGTAGCGCTCATACAGCTCTTCGAGATAATCTATGAGCGTCTTTCCTTGCCGTTTCAAGTGGTTGGCCATCTCGGCGGCGAGCAGACTCGCCTGCACGCCGTCCTTGTCGCGGGTGATGTCTTTCAGCACATAGCCGTAGCTCTCTTCATAACCCATGACGAAGGTCTTGCCTTCCTTTTCGAGATGGCGCATCTTCTCGCCGATGAACTTGAAGCCGGTGAGCGTGCTTGCGACTTCCATGCCGTGGGCCTTGGCGATGGCCGCGCCGAACTCGCTCGTGACGATCGTGTTGAAGACGACGCCCCTTTCGGGGAGCGTGCCCTTCTCCTGCAGGGCCGCAAGCATATAATCGATGAACATCGCCCCGGTCTGGTTGCCGGTCAAAAAGACGTATTCGCCTTCATGAAGACACATGAGACCGAGCCGGTCGGCATCGGGGTCGGTGGCGACGAGGAGGTCGGCCCCCTTCTCTTTACCGAGGCGTTTGGCGAGTTCGAAGGCCGATTCGTTCTCGGGATTGGGGCTTTCGACCGTCGTAAAGGCGGGGTCGGGCACGAGCTGCTCTGCGACGGTCTCGACATCGAAGCCGCCCGCTTTCAACACCCGCGGGATGAGTTCCCTTCCCGTCCCGTGCAGCGGCGTGAAGACGAGTTTGATGCGCTTCTCTTCTTCGGGACGGAAAGCGAGCGCCTTCACGGCGTCGAGGTAGGTCGCGTCCATCTTCTCACCCAAGGTTTGGAAGAAGCCGCCTTCTTCCGCTTCGGTCAATGGCATCTCTGCGATGGCGAAGGGGTTTTCGATGGCCTCCACCCGGCGGATCACTTCGTCGGCCAAAGCGGGGACGAGCTGACAGCCCGCCTCGTCATACATCTTGACACCGTTGTATTGCGGCGGATTGTGCGAGGCCGTCACCATGATGCCGCCCGCGGCGGCGAGATGCCGCACGGCGAAAGAGAGCAGGGGTGTGGGCCGGATGTCGGCGAACACATGGGATTCGATGCCCTTGGCGGCGAGCACGCCGACGGCCGTTTCCGCGAAGGCTCGGGACTTGTTGCGGTTGTCGTAGGCGATGACGACGCCCTTCCGGGCGGCATCAGGGTCTCTTTCCATAAGAAAATCCGCATATCCCGCGACGGCTTTCCGCACGGTGTAGCGGTTCAAACGGTTGGTCCCCGCACCGACGATGCCGCGCATGCCACCGGTGCCGAAAGCGAGGTCCTTCCGGAAAGCGTCCTCGATTTCCTCTTCGGTCATGTTCTTGAGTTCTTGGTGTGTCTCTTTGTCCAAAGAGGGCTCTTCTAGCCATTTCCGATAGCGTTCGTTCAATCACTCCAACCCCTTTCTGTGCCGTTTTTTCAAACACATGTATTATAACTTAACCACACACAATTTTCAATACACCCCGGCATTTTC
>PUMR01000009.1 GCA_003551455.1 Mollicutes bacterium
CGAAGACGCCCAAAGCGCCCAGCGGCGAAATAGTGGATATCCGTCCGACCTTTGACGGCGCCGAGATCGACTACATCGTCCACGACAACGACGAAACCATCATCGAAGACGGACTCCGGATTGTCATCGGCGACAAGACCTATCAACTCGCCGACCTGCAAGGCACCCTGGTGGTTGATGAATTTCTTGCCGGAGAAACGCTGGAGGTTGGACTTTTTGCCACCTTCTATCGCGATGACGGCGAAGGGGAGAAAGAAGAGGAGTTGGATGCGGCGAGTTTCACCACCGCGCTGCCCGCGACGCCGACTGTCGAGTTTATCGATGTCGAGAGTGACGAAACCACGATCACTTTCGATTTCCTCATCGACGACCCCGACACGGTGGGTGAAATTACGGCTGTCGAACTCTACAAGGACGGCGAACTCGTGGAATCCCTCGCCGACCTGGGAGAGAGAAGTTTCACCGGCCTACTTTCCGATACAGCCTACACTTTGAAGGTGACCTACGCTTATGATCTCACCGACGGTGCGGGAGAGCAGACCCTTGAAGTCACAGAAGAAGTCACAACGATTGCATACATGGAGCCGAGTTTCTCCTTGATAGGCGTATCAAGCAACAAACACACCATTTCCTTCGACTTCAACATAGACGATCCGGATGCCCGTGGTGAAGTCCATTCCGTCAGACTCTATCTGGACGGAGAAATGGTCGAAGAACTGGATGATCTTGACACGAGGACCTTCACCGACCTCTATTCCAACGCCACCTACACCTTGCGTGCCGCCTACACCTATGACATGAATGATGGAGAAGGGCTAAGATTCATCCAAGTGTCGAGCATGGTGACCACCGATAGCTATAGTCCACCCGAAGTCCAAGACATGGAAGTCCAGAGCGACGAGACCTCCATCACTTTCCATCTGCCCGTTGATGACCCCGATGGCCTGGGCTGGATCGATGCGGCCGAACTCTATATCGACGATGTCCTCGTCGAAGAACTTGACGATCCCGATACCGGAACCTTCACGGGACTCCTTTCCGGCCAGACCTATCGTTTGCGAGTGGTTTTCAAATACGACTTGAACCAAGTTGAGGGAGAGCAGAGCATCGTGATCGAGGATACGGTGACAACCGCGACCTTCGAGGCTCCCGCCTTCTCCTTCGATGAGGTGACAAGCGATGAGACTTCCATCGATTTCGGCTTCGTTATCGATGATCCGGACAGCCGCGGTGAGATTGCTGCGATTGAGCTCTATCGGGATGATGTTTTGGTAGAATCTCTCGTCGATTTGGACGCGAGGAGTTTCACCGGCCTCCTTTCCGATACGACCCACACCTTGAAAGCCACCTATGAATACGACATGAATGACGGTGAGGGCGTGAGGACGATAGCGGTGGAAACCGACATCAAGACCGTTGCATATCCCTCACCGGAAGTGGCATTCAAGAATGTGGTCGCTAATACCGTCTCCGTATCTTTCGATTTCGACATCCTCGACCCCGCCGGGGGCATGGAAATACAGGCTATAGAGATCTATAAGGACGGCGAACTCGTGGAATCCCTCGCCGACCTGGAAGAGAGGAGCTTCACCGGCCTCTATTCCGATGCGACTTATGAGCTCCGCGTGGCCTACACGTATGATTTGAACGACGGCGAAGGCGAACAGACAGCCACAATCGAAAAGCAAGTGACAACCCTCGCGTTGACTCCGGGTTCCGCCGCCATCGAGACGGTTGACAAGTTCCTGGGTGGCTTCATTTTCGCCACCGATTTCGTGGATCCTGACGGAACGATCCAAAACGACGAGGTGTTCTTCTCCTTGTACGAAGGGGATACGCTCGTGTTCGAAGAAACGCTTGTCGGTGCGGACAGCGTGACCACTGACGAGCTCTCTCCGGACACGGAATACCGTGTCGTCCTTACCGCGATGGTCGACATGAACGATGGAGAAGGAGCACAGGATACTGTGCTTTCCGAGGAATACTTCACGACCGTGGACGGACTGCCCGGAATCTCCTTCATCGATGTGTCCATCGAGAAAGAGAAGATAGAGACGGATGTGGCGATCGACGACATCTACGAGAACGTCGATGCCGATTCCTTGCAGCTCGTCCTCTACAACGCCGCGGGCAATCCGATAGGCACCCGGTCGCTCGAGGACGGCATGCACATAAAATTCCTCACTCTCTATTCCGGTTACACCTATACCGTGAGAGTCTATGGTGATATCGACTTCGCCGACGGCGAAGGTGTGCAAGTGGCGGAGATGTTGTATGAGGAGACCTTCACCACCGAGCCTTACGAGTTCCCCGTTCCCGAATTCACGGATCTCGAGATCACCGACGACCAGATCAAGGTCACCCTGTCGGATATCGTCGATGTCGACGGAATCTACACACAGGACGATATGCGTCTCGTGCTCTATGAGATCACCGACGAGGGGGACGTGTTCCTTGAAGAAATCGCGCTCGATTTCGAAGAGGGCATCGGCGGTGTGTACACCTTCGATGAACTCCATGATGAAGGGAAGAACTACCGGATCACCATCGAAGCGAGTTATGATTTGAACGATTCGCATGGATTGCAAGAGGATGAGGTACTCCGCTCCATGAGTTTCATGACCATCTACGACCCCAAAGAGGATTGAACCGATATCGAGGCGCCCCGCAAGGCGCCTCTTTGTCTCGGACCCACAACCCATCGCTCTTCTTGAAGAAAGGGGCATGTCTGTGAAACTGTTCTGGCGATTTCTCATCGCGACTTTCTCTATCACGTTCTTTTTCCAGTTCTTGCTCGTGGTTCTCCTCACGACCACCGGCATGCGCGCAGGGGGTGGCCTCTATTGGACGCTTCTCGTTCTGGGGGGCAGCGCGCCGACCGTCGTCGCCGTCTATCTTGTGCTGCGTCATGACCGGGAAGGGGAGAGGAAGAACTTCTTCAAGAGTCTCGTCGCATTCAGAAAGAATCCCGGCTGGTTCGTTTTCGCCTTGTTCTTCCCTTTGGCCATCGGCGGTCTCTATCGGTTGGTCGAAGACGATGCCCAGGGTCTTTTCGATCTTTCCGCCTCCGACATCCTCATGTTCATCCCGGCGCTTTTCATGGGCATCCTCCTCGGGGGACTGGAAGAGGTGGGCTGGCGCGGCCTGCTTTTCCGCGAACTCCAACACCAAGGCCCCCTCGTCGTGGTGGCGCTCCTCATCGGGGGAATCTGGGGCCTTTGGCACCTACCGCTCTTTTTCATCGAAGGGATGGCCCATGTGGATTACGCATTTCTACCCTACTTCCTCGGCGCCTTGATGTATGGGGTGTTTCTCACCTACATCCTCGTCCGGACGAAGAGCATCGGCATGGCGGTCCTGTCCCACGCCGCGATCAACGCCGCGTCCGCCATCGGCATGTCGGTCGCTTTCCAAAATGACCTTTTCACCTATCTCTATCTGGCGCTTTTCATCCTGATCGGGAGTTTCTTGCTCATCCAGTATGAAAAAGAGGCGTCTCCCTGAGCGTGGAGAGCCTCCCTTCCGGCCTTCCGGCTTACTGTTCCATCGCTTCTTTGAAAAATCCGGGCCCCGCCGACGGCGGGCATGTTATAATGGGAATAACCATCCGGGGGGCGTCCCGGGGGTGTGAATAAGAAAAGGGGTATGTGGTATGGCCGAGAACGCCATGAACAAGGACCATCGGACCATTATCGAGCTGGCCGAGAAGATCGACCGGGCAGGGGATCTGAAGGAAGAGATCAAAGACCTCGGTGTGAAACGGGAAAAATACAAGAATGTGAAGTTCGACTCGAAACACAAGTACTTCCCCTACGGGGCGATGCTTGGAGAAATCAAAGAAGAAGGGGAGAGACGGACATTCAAGAAAGTGCTCGTCCTCTTCCTCTACATGCTTTTGATATATGCGGCGCTTTTCGCCTTGCCGGCCGGGGCGGCGTTCGTGTTGGACTATCTCGACATCTTCGCCTATCGCCGTTTCCTTGACGAGGCGCTCTTCGCCGTCATCATCATCGCTGTATACGTCCTCGTGGTCGTAATCTTCCTTTTCACCTTCAAACGTTGCGCAAGGAAGTTGCGGGCGGGATTGGACAAGCGTAAAAAGAAACGGTTGTTGAAGCGGAGGAAAGAGAGACTGAGCAAGGCCCTGGACGATTCGCGGCGGATGATCAGGGAATACGAAGCGGCCTTCGCCGAGAAGATCGAAGCGGCCGACAAACGGATCGAGGAAGCGCAAAAGGAGCTTGCCGCCCTCGAAGAGGAATTCGCCCAAAACGCGAAGGTGCCCTTGAAATTCATCCCCGAGATTCAGCGGGTGAAATCCTATTTCGATGAACGCCGGGCCGATACCATCAAGGAGGCCTTGAACCTTCTCGTCGCGGAAATGCGCGAAGAAGAGCATTTCACGGATCTGATGGAGATACTCAAACAACATCTTGCCACGCTCGAGACGCTCGAAGGGGAGTTTTCCACCGTCGAGAAATACCAAAAGACGCTCGCGGACAAAACGCTGCAAGAGGAGCGCGAAAAACGCCGCGCAACGCAAAAGGGCGAACGCGAGAAAGAACTCGCCCGCGAGCGGCGTGAACGGAAGAAGACCAGGAAGGGAAAAAAACAAGAGCGAAAACGCATCAAGAAGATGTATTATTGAAGTCTTCCCCGACAAAAAGAAGGCGACCCGGTCCGGGTCGCCTATATTTTTGCGCGAAGGTCATTCGGGAAGCACAGTCACGGTGACATCTCGGCTGACGAAATCATCGTATTCCATCACGTTCGTTGTGGCGGTGAGAGTGACGGTCACCGCCTCGTCAGCGGGGCGGTTGACGGTGCCATCGGGACTGATGACATCCGGGTTGTCCGATTCCCAGGTGATGATGTAGTCGTCATATTCACCGGGGAGGGCGACGGTTTCTGTGTCGATTTCGGAAGGAATGTCCTCGATGACGGCTTCCAGTGCGTTTTCCGCCCGGGTGAAGGGGTCTTCGTATTCAACGCCGTTGCATGCGGCCAAGACCAGGAACAACACGATCATAGGGATGATGAGCGCGATTTTTTTCATCCTTTTTCACCTCCTTGAGCATCAGGTGGCTCGATTACCACCAATATCATTATACAATACCGCGTTTTCTCCTGCAATGCAACCCCCGAGGGTGAGAATCTCAGGAGCCGATCGCTTCCTTGATGACTTCGATATCGGTGAGATGGTCCAAGGGGATCTCCACATCGACACTGACGCCTTTCTCGAGGGATGTCAATCCCGGGTCGGCCAAGAGGGAGGTGCTGCTCATGACGAGCACGGCGCCACTCGGGACGATGAGGGATGTGATCGAAGCGGCGCCTCCGAGCGAGTCCTGGCCGATGAGGGTGGCCGCTCCCATCTCTTTGGCCGCGGAGAGCATCTTGTTGGCGGCGCTGTACGTGGCCGGGGAGGAAAGGAGGTAGAAATCGAAATCGAAGGCTTCGTTCTCACTCGTCAACCACGCCGATGCCGTGGATCCGTCTTTCGGGTTGAGGCGGTGTTGGGGGAGTTCGTCGTCACTCATGTAGGCGAGGGTGCGATACATCGTACCCATGACACCCCCGGTGTTGCAGGTGAGGTCGACGACGACCCGGTCGACGCCCTCTTCGGCCTTCACTTCTTCAAGGAATCCCCGGAAGGCGTCGGGCGTGTCCTCGGTGAAACGCTTGAGGAGGATGACGGCGAAATCGTCGCCGGTATGGATCACGCCCTCTTCTTGTGCGCAGTGCGTCCGCAACACATTGTGGCGGGCGTTCATGAACGTGCGCGAGCGGGGGCCGAGATAGCTGTATTCATGGCGGACTTCATGATTGTCGAGATAGATTCCGCTCATGAGGAACGACGTGTGGAGGTCGTCGAGGTCGTAAGCGATCCGGTTCAAGGCCTCGTAATGGGAGGCGTCCGGGCCTAGGAGCCCTTCTTCGCGGTTGAGGACGAGATCTTGGAAGGAATCGGTCTCATGCATATCCTTGAGTCCGTAGAAATTGTCCAGGGCGAAATGGACGAAGTCGCGGGTGGCCTCTTTGATTTCGGTGGGCATCGAGCGGTTGTTGTAGGAGGTGTCGTTCAAGGTTTCCCGCAAGGAAGCGTCGTCGAGGAGCTGGTAGGTGTCGATGCCATAGAACGTGTCGCCGTTGAAATACACATCATACATCGGACCGCTGAAGAAGAGGTTCGCGAGGTGGAAGGGCATGAGGTGTCCTTCTTCGGTCTTCTCGAGAGAGAAGTTATAGCGTGAAAGGTCGAAAGTCCTTTCTTCCGGAGGCGTCTCTTCCGCCCGCACCACTTCGAGCCCCTTGCCGAAATCGGTCTTGGTATCGGCGGCGAAGGCCCGGAAGAAATCGTAACGGTTGACAATCACGGAGTTGTTCACGAAATCGATCTCCATCCGCAGTTCGATGTCATCTTCATGATCGCCTTCATCGTCATCGACGGTGGTGTAGTGGATGAGAAGGATGTCATCGGTGTAGTCGAAATTGATCCTGTCGGTCTCGACAGCCCCTTCGAGCAACATGATGAAACTCTCGACATCCACATAGGGGAGGTTGTTATCGAGGGGGAAACGGATGTGGAGACTGCCGTCTTCGACCTCGTATTCTTCGGCGAGGTTCCGAAAAGGGACTTCCCGGTCCGATTCAACGTGTCTTCGACAAGCTGTGGTTAGCAATGCCATCAAGGCGATGACGGCCACCACGAGGATTTTTTTCACGGCTACCACCTTCCCATTACCGTCGGGCTTGTGCTATCATGAGTGTGATGTCATGTTATAGCGGGATTATAGCATGTGAACGAAGTTTTTTCCACAGGAGGCCCCCATGAGATACAAAAAGACGAGAGTGTTCTGGGACAAGGTGTTCACCGAATACGACAAATCCCCGCCCGCTGACGGGCGGTTGCCCGTCAAAGCCCTTGACGAGGCCTTGGACATCCTCGCCGAGAACGACACGGACCAGTTCCGGGCCGTGGATTTCGGCTGTGCGCCGGGCGTCATGCTCTATTGCCTCTCCCGTAAGCGGGAGGGGACCTATTTCGGCATCGACATCAGCGAAGAGGGCGTCAAACGTTCGAAAGAGCTCTTCAAGGGGAAACGGCCCTTTCCGCGCTTTCTTCTCGGGTCCATCGAGAAACTCGCCGTCTTCAAAGACGACGAGGCGGACGCTTTCATCGTCTCGAATGTCCTCGACAATCTCACCCCCGCCGACGCCCGCTATCTATTGCAGGAGGCGCATCGCATCTTGAAACCGGCCGGCAGGCTCCTGGTCAAACTGAACCCCTACCTCGCCCCCGCCGATATCGCCCATGAAGGCTACACTCCCGCGGCGGACGACGAGTTCGACTTCTATGAAGGAGAGGACGGCATCTATCTTTGGAATCTCGATACCGAAACCTGGCGCGGCCTGTTCGACTCCTACGGGTTCGAGGTGGTCGAAAAGGGGTCGCTGGGAGAAGAGGCCGCCTACAACCGCCTCTTCATCTTGGAGAAACGCGATGGATGATCGCGGTCTCTTCAGGGAGGGGCATAGGATATGAAATTCGCGAGTTGGAATGTCAACGGCCTCCGGGCGGCGGTGCGAAAAGGGTTCTTCGAAGTCCTCGAAAGAATGGATGCCGACATCTTCGCCGTGCAGGAGACCAAGATGAAAGAAGAACAGAAGGATTTCACCTTCGCAGGGTATCATGAATTCTGGAATAGTGCCGAAAGACCGGGCTATTCGGGGACGCTCACCTTGGCGAGAGAAAAACCCCTCTCCGTGACGAGGGGTCTTCAGGGAGAACCGGACGACGAAGGCCGGGTCCTCACGCTGGAATATGAAGACTTCTATTTCGTCAACTCCTACAGTCCGAATTCGGGCGAAGGACTGAAACGCCTCCCCTTCCGCATGGATTTCGAGACCCGCTTCCATGAACACCTGCAAAGCCTCGATGCGAAAAAACCCGTCATCCTCACGGGCGACCTCAACGTCGCCCATCAGGAGATCGATCTGAAAAACCCGAAAAACAACCAAAAGAACGCCGGTTTCACCCTTGAAGAAAGAGAACGGTTCACGGAGCTTCTCGAGAAAGGCTTCACGGACACGTTCCGTGCCTTGTATCCCGCCAAAGTGCAATACACCTGGTGGTCATATCGTTTCAACGCCCGCAAAAGAAACGCCGGCTGGCGGATCGACTATTTCGTCGTCTCGGAGCGTCTCATGGAACGAGTGGAAGAAAGCCGCATCCATGACGACATCGAAGGCAGCGACCACTGCCCCGTGACATTGATAATCGATCTTTGACCTTTCCGCGGCCGGGGAGGGAAACGGAGGAAAATGATGGATGTCATCGCTTGGCTCAAGGAGGGAGACCCGTCCTTGACCCCGCTCGTCGAGAGACATCTCCTGGGGAAAAAGGCTTCATTCACGACAGAGGGCATCATCGGCCGCTATCTCGAGCTTTTTGATCACGAGACCTCGATGTGGGGGGGCGGCATCTATTCACCGAAATGGGTGTCGACCCACTACACGATGATGGAGCTCGCTTACATGGAGATCGACCCGGCTCATCCCGTCTATCAAAAAGCCATGCGGAAGCTTTGGCGGCGAATGTGGCAGAACTATGTCATAGACAAGGGGCGAGACCTCGACCTTTGCATCGTGGGGATGCTCACGGGCCTACTCGCTTACGGAAGAGCAAAAGAGGCCTTGCTCGCGGAATTGATCGACCACATCCTCTCCCTCCCCTTTCCCGACGGCGGCTGGAACTGTGAATGGTCGCACCGGACGAGAAAGCCGAAGAAGAGTTCCCTCCACACCACGATATCCGTGTCCGAGGGTCTGCAAAGCTTCCTCGCGGAAGGCTACACCCATCGCCGGGACGAAGTCGAAAAAGCCCTCGCTCTCGGTGGGGAATTCATGCTCAAAAAACGACTCTTCCGTTCCGAGACAACCGGCGAGACCATCCATCCCGAGATGGTCGCCTGGCACTACCCGACCCGTTGGCGTTACGACATCCATCGCGCTCTGGAACACTTCGCCGACAGGCACCGCCCTTTCGATTCCCGGATGGAAGAGGCCATGGAGATCCTCGTGGACTCGTTGGACGCACACGGTCGCGCTCCCCGGGGAAAACAATACTCGGGACGCATCCATTTCCGTCTGGAAACGACGCCCAAAGGTCGCTTCAACACGCTCCGGGCGTTAAAGATCCTCAAGCGCTACCGACCCGCACTGTTCACCGAAAAGACGAACATCGAATTGGCTGAAGGATAGAGACCGCACATCAAGGAGCCAGCTATCAAAAAGTCAAGAAATGAATGAGTGATTGTACTTACACCGAAAAAGGGCATGCGAAAAATATCCGTGATGCAACTGGTTCCTCGACCCGGATGATGCTATTTGCCATAG
>PUMR01000070.1 GCA_003551455.1 Mollicutes bacterium
CCGCAACCCGAGAGGAAATCGACAATACGGTGTATGTGATGGGTGGCAGTGATTGGCAAGCGTGGCTCGAGGCGTTGGACGAAGCCGGATGTTTGGCAAAACGGGTGAAGACTGTCTCCTACACGTATGTCGGTAGCGGATCGATGGATAGGATCTATCGCAGCGGCACCATCGGCAAAGCCAAGGAAGACCTGGAAAGAACGGCCCGTTACATGGATGGCTGGTTGCAGGAGAAATACCAGGGTGAAGCGCTCATCTCCTCATCAAAAGCGGTCACGACCAAAGCGAGTGTCTTCATACCGGGCATCACGACCTACATGGCCTGTCTCTATGATGCGATGAAAGAAAAAGGGACCCATGAATCCATCCTGGCCCACAAGCATCGACTGTTCAAAGACATGGTCTATGGCTCCGAGCGTCTCACCGACAACCTGGGCAGAATCAGACTGGACCACTATGAAATGGAAGCGGATGTTCAAGAGAAGACCATGTCATGCGTCCGCGAGCATCAAGATGAATCGGTGTTCCGTTTGGCGGGGACAAAGCGTTTCTTAGAGGAATTCCACCAGATACACGGATTCGGTTACGATCATATCGACTATGAAGAGGACCTCGACCTGGAGGCGTTGATTCCCGATGATATCGCTTTGGAAGAGCATCTGGAATAGGTGTTCTCCCACTATGTGGAGTGAGACACGTCTATACCGGTCGTGATGCTGCATGACACTCATCGTTTTGACTTCTGGAACCTCGGCGGTGTTGAGCGCAATACGATGGAATTCGACTGTCCGGACAGAATCGTGCGTATTTCCATCGAGGCAAGTCACAATTCGAAACGAGGGGAACCCAATGGATTTCGACATCCTATATGAAAAGGCCCTTGCCAAGGCGAAACCTTTCGCGCTTTCGGCGACCGCCGATGCCGGCGGTGTGGGAGCGGCGATTCTCACCGACAAGGGCAATGTCTACACGGGGACGTGTATTGATATCGCCACGAACATCGGTTTTTGTGCGGAACGGGCCGCGGCGGCCGCCATGGTCAGCGCGGGTGAAAGAATCATCAAGGCTTGTATCGCCGTGACAGCGGAAGGGGAGATCATCCCTCCTTGCGGTGTGTGCCGGGAGTTCTTGAACGAGCTTGCCGACGAGAACGCCCGCGCCCTAGTGAAAATCGGAAATGACCATGTGGTGGAACTCGCCACGCTTCTGCCCGAAGATTGGCGAAGGACAAGAAAGGGGTCGTGAAGATGGGTCTGAGAAAACAATATCCCATCCTCGAATTCGACCCGGCCCAAGAGGCCTACATCCATCCCGAAGCCGTGGTTGAAAAAATCAAAATCCCACAACATTTCGTGGTGACCTTCTTCAAAGAAGCGATCGCGAAACTGCTTGAAGAAGGTCGGCTGGAACGGTTGGGGACTTTCCGGACAGAGACGGTCGACATCCCCTTGTACAAGACGAGCATCAATGATGAGGATGTCGGGCTGTGTCTCGGTTATGTGGGTGCCGCCGCTTCCGCGGCACTTCTCGAAGAGCTCATCGCCATGGGGGCGGAGAAGTTTCTCGTCTGCGGTGGTGCGGGCGTTCTGACAGATACTCCCCTGGGGGAGCTGTTCGTCCCCGACGCCGCTGTCCGTGACGAAGGGACGTCGTATCATTATCTGCCGCCCGCACGCGAAGTCGAATGCGATAGGAAAGCGCATGATGCCCTGAAGAGGGCTCTGGATCATCACCGCGTCCCCTACCGGGAGGGCAAGACCTGGACCACCGACGGTGTATATCGGGAGACGAGAGACAAAACCGACATGCGCCGTGAAGAAGGCTGTCTCACCGTGGAGACGGAGGCGGCGGCCTTCTTTGCGGTATCTAGATTCCGCGGAGTGAGGCTCGCACAGCTCCTCTATGGTGGTGACGATTTGAGCAGAGTCGAGTGGGACCGGCGCGGTTGGAACCAAAGATCCGATATCCGGAAGGACTTGCTCGAGTTGTCTTTACAATCCGTACTTTGGCTTTGAATGGTGATTTCCCACTTATCGATTCCCCTATTCCCCATCAGCTCCGGCCGGCCGGGGCTTTTTTGTTGTGAGCGTATCGATTGCAGGAAGGGGTCGCTCTTTGCTACATTTTATATATCCCGCGGAAACGATGCGGGCCGGAAAGGATGAAACGGAGGATGAAGCATGAATCCCAAGGAATTCACCATATAACCGCTTTGAGCGCTGATGCTCAACGCACCCTTGATTTTTACGCGGGCACGCTCGGGCTCCGGTTCGTCAAAAAGACGGTCAACCACGATGACCCGGAGACCTATCATCTCTATTTCGGCAACCACGAGGCTTCACCGGGCACCCTCCTCACTTTTTTCCCGCAAACCGGAGCACAAAGAGGCAAAATCGGTGCCGGACAGGTCGGCACGATCCGTCTTGCCATCCCTCCCCACAGCAACGCTTTTTGGAAAAAGCGGCTCAAAGAGCATGGTGTCCCCTATCGTCTGGAAGAGGGTTTCCACGAGACACGCCTCGCTTTTGCGGATCCCGACGGACTCTCGCTGGAACTCGTCGAGAGCGATATCGGAAAGAAGAATCTCTGGCGTATCGACGATATTGGTCCGGATACGGCCATCAAGGGCATCCATAGCGTTCTTCTCCACTCGGCACATCCGGACAAGACCAGGGCCCTTCTGGAGTTCACGTTCGGTTTCCGTCGCATGGGCATCGACAAGACACGTGTCCGGATGCATTCGACGGAAGAAATCGGCGGCATCGTCGATATCGACATGGAACCGCCCGAAAGGGGACGACAGGGAGCGGGGACCGGCCATCACATCGCTTTTCGCGCCCAAGACGGAACCGAGCAGGAACACTATCGGGAAACCCTCTCGTTCGAGAACTACCGCACATCTCCGCTAATCGACAGGAAGTACTTCCGTTCCCTCTATTTCCGTGAGTGTGGCTACATCCTCTTCGAGATCGCCACCGACGGGCCGGGATTCACCGTGGATGAGAATCTGACGGGACTCGCCACCACACTCACGCTTCCCGCATCCAGCGAGCGGGAAAGAGAACATATCGAGAAGGTCCTGCCGCCTTTGGATGTACGGACCGATTATGTGCGACCGAGCGGGGACACGGCCGAATGAGCGATACCGGCCGATCCGAGGAGGAATTGACGGCCATGGAGTACGATTATCATGAAGGATTCAAGTCCCGGACCTGGATCCTGTTGCACGGTAGCGGCGGGAGTCGGGAGGATTTGTTGCCTTTTGCGAGAATGGTCGATTCCGAAGCCTCGATTATCGCCCTGGAGGGTGATGTGGATGAGGAAGGGTTGCGGAGATTTTTCCGGCGGAAGGGTCCGGGCATTCCTGACGAGGACGATTTGAAACAGCGTACGGACAGACTGCACCGTTTTCTCGATGAACTCGCTGAACGGCACGATCTCGACCGCGACGGCTTTTTGGCGATGGGCTACTCGAACGGGGCCAACATGATCGCCAGCCTTCTGGTGAGACACGGCAGCGCCTTCAAGGCCGCCTTCCTCTTGCATCCGATGTGCCCTTACCGGAAAATGCCTTTCTGCGACGTGACGGGAACCGAAGTTTTCATCTCGGCGGGAAAAAGGGATACCGTCATTCCCGAAGAGGAGCCGCAATGTCTCTATGACCATCTTGTCACCTGTGGCGTGAGTCCGATGATCCATTGGCATACCGAAGGACACAAGATCACCATGGGCGAGATGAGAGAAGTGTGCCGTTTCTATAGAAAGCGGGTATTCCCCTCCTTTTACGATCAATGATCAACTCCCGACCGCAAAGGCTCGGGAGTTTTTCGAAAAGGGTATACAGGGGCGCCAATTCCGGTTTCAATGCGATGTTTGAAAACTTTATCGACTCAGGGGACATCCCTCGGCGGATATGGTAGCGTGTTGGTGTGACGAGGAGTGTGATACCATGTCCTACGATTTCATGGCCGACCATTATGATTGTGTTTTTCCGGCCAAAAAAGAGACGGTGGCGTTTTTGACGCAAAACCTCCCCAAAGGAGACATCCTCGATTCCGCCTGCGGCACGGGGAACTATGCCTTCGCGCTAAAAAGGAAAGGATTCAATGTCACGGGGACCGACATCTCGGCGGAGATGATCACCATCGCCCGCGAGAAGGCGAAGATGCAGAATCTCGATGTCCTCTTCCGGTGCGAGGACATGCGGAAGATGCGTGATGAAGCGGTTTATGACGGCATTTTCTGTATCGGTAACTCGCTTGTGCATCTTCCCACCAAGAAGGAGATCCTGGATTATCTGCGAAAAGTCCAAAGGGCGCTGAAAGACGGTGGCCGGGCCATCTTCCAGATTGTGAACTATGACAAGGTCTATGCGCGGAAACTGTTGACGCTCCCGAAAATGGAATGTCCGGGCCTCGTTTTCGAAAGACACTACGATTTGAAAAGGGAGAAGGTCCTTTTCCATCAGATTCTGAAGACCCCCCGCGGCATCCAGAAGAACACGGAGGAACTCTACCCTTTGAAACGCGACAAGATGGAACACCTGCTTCAGAAAGCGGGGTTCCACAATCTCATGTTTTATGATGGTTTCTCGTCGGACCCTTTTTCCGCCGAGGAGTCGTACGCCTTGGTCGTCCGGGCGGAAAAAAAGGACGGTTCCGCTTGAAACGCGGAACCGTCCTTTTTCATCATTTGAAGATTCTCAATCGTTCTTCCACGGGCTTGAAACTCTTCTCACCCGCTGGCGATAGTGGTGTTCCAAACGGCATCTGGGCGTCGAGCGTCCAAGCATCATCGAGGTTGAAGTGTTCACGGATCTTGTCATCGATGAGGGGGTTGTAGTGTTGTAGCGACGCTCCCAAGCCCTCGACAGAGAGTCCCGTCCAGACCACATACTGCAACATCCCCATGGACTCATCCGCCCAGAGTCTGAACTTGTCGGCATAGAGGGGCATCTTCTCCTGCAGTTCTTCGAGGGTCTTTTCATCCTTGAAGAAGAGAACGGTCCCATGGCCTTTTTTGAAACCTTCGATCTTTTTGCGGGTCTTTTCCCAGTTCTTGTCGGGAACGATCTCTTTCAGCGTTTCGGCGACGATGTCCCACACTTTCTCATGGTGCTTGTCCAAGGCGAGGACGATGCGACCGCCCTGGGCGTTGAAAGCTGTCGGCGTGTGTTTCAGCGCCTCTTTGAGGATCTCCTCGATCCTTTCGTCGCTGACGGGGCTTTTCTCGTCGATGTCACGGATGGAACGTCTCGTCTTCATCGCTTCATAGAAATCCATGTTCGCAACACATCCTCTCAAGAGATTCCATTCTCATTATACGCTCATTGCGAGTCATGGTAAAGCGACATACACAAAGGAAACGCTTTGACACTCCCGTGGGCATACGGTAGAATATTGACAAAGGGTCGAGGTGATTGCCGTGCGCAATGAGAAAATGAAAAGGTTCATCCCCTTCGTCATATTCGGCCTGGGTCTCGTCGCGACGTTGATGCTCTTTCTTCCCGCCTTGTATTTCGAAGGGACCTACTATAGTGGATTCGAGATTGCTTTCGGAACGTCGATCACCGCCGACGAGCCGTTCTTCGACGGTTCGCGACTGACACCGAACTCTTATGCCATCGCGGCCTATTTCTCCCCGCTCGTCGCCGGTATCGTCACCTTGGCGCTGCGTAGCGGCAACCTGTTCAGTCTCGCCATGTTCGTGGTCGCCGCCGTGCTATTTTTCCTCCTTCCCGATTATGTGGATGTCGTTTACATCAACGGAGGAGAGGAAGTCATCGAGGACGTGGATTGGGCACACGCCTACGGGATCATCATCGCCGCGTTCGCTTGCGTGGTGGCCGCACTCGCGGAGATGTTGCACATCTCCATGATCGAGAAGCAGGGTTGAAGTTGGATTTTGAAAGGTGAAAACACGTTCCGGGCGGATCTCATTCGACATGGGCCGCCCGTTTTGTCTTTGCCATGGGGGGCATATCGAGGATGGGCTGCACAACATACGCTGTGCATGGACCAAAGAATAACCGAAGACGACAGGGGGGGCGCCTTGATGCTTGATATCAAGAATCTCACCATCCGGCTGAAGAAGAGCGGTTTCCCATTGGTCGACGCTCTCTCGTTCACCGTGAATCCCGGCGACAAGATCGCCCTCATCGGCCAGGAAGGCACCGGAAAGACGACGCTTCTCGATTGTCTGGAGGAAGGGGAGCCGCCATTCCATGTCGAGATGACGGGCGACATCCGTAAAAAGGGTGTCATCGGCCGTCTCGAGCAGGACATCAGCCTGAGATACGCCCGGACACGGACCCTGGATTTCTTTGTGCAGGACGTCGGCCGAAAAGAACCGTTGCCGGAACGCTTTGAGATGTTGAAGGATCTCCAAGAGACGCTGAACCGGCTCGGATTCCCCATGGAGGCCTATCATGACGAGAAACGCATCGGCGATTACAGCGGCGGTGAAGCCGTGAAGCTCGGTATCGCCCGTCTGCTCATGCGCGATGCGGAAATCCTTCTCCTCGACGAGCCGACCAACGACCTCGATTTCGAGACGATCCTCTTTCTCGAGGATTTCATCCGTGAAGAGGAGCGTCCCGTGCTCTTTGTCTCCCATGACGAGAGACTCCTGGAGAACACGGCGAACGGTGTCATCCATCTGCAGCGGGTCCGCAAACGCCGACAAGCAAAGACCGATACGTGGAGAGGCACATTCAAAGACTTCGTCGCGCACAGGATTCAAAGCTTCGAGTCGGATCTCATGATCGCGAGAAAACAACGCGCCGAATACAAAAAGAAGATGGAACGGTTCCGGAGGATCTATCAGAAAGTCGCCCATGAGCAGGACCAGACCGTGCGCAATCCCGAGAAGGCGCGACTCCTGAAAAAGAAGATCAAACATTTGAAAAGCGTCGAGAAGAACATCGAGCGGGAGAAGGAGAGTTTCAAGGAGATACCGGAGCCGGAGGAACCGATTGACATCGCCTTTCCCGACACCGTCCGGCTTCCCGCCCGAAGGCGGGTCGCGGACTTTCACATCGACAAGCTCGAAATCGCCGGGAGAGAACTCTCCCGAGACATCCGTCTCATGGTCCAAGGTCCCGCGAAAGTCGCCATCACGGGTGCGAACGGATCCGGCAAGACGACACTTCTGAAAGCCTTGCGGGACGCCCTTGCCGAAAAAGAGAATCTCCGGGTGGGCTATATGCCCCAGGATTACAACGAACTCGATGGCGACCAGCCGGTTCTGACTTTTTTGGGGGTCACCGACAGAAAGACCGAAGGCCGGGTGCGGAAGATGCTCGGGGCTCTCGGGTTCGAACGGGAGGAGATGGTCATGTCCGTCGACTCATTGAGCGGTGGACAGAAGACCAAACTCTGTCTTCTCCGGATGATCCTCGAAGAGAAGAATGTGCTCCTTCTCGACGAGCCGACGAGGAATCTCTCCCCTTTGAGTGCTCCCCGGGTGCGCAGCGTCCTTTCCGGTTTCGGGGGGGCGATCATCGCCGTGACACACGACAGGGCCTTCATCGAGGAGGTCTTTGATGAGATGTATCGTCTTGATGTGCGGGGATTGCACAGGATATAAGGCCCATATGGTGCAGGTCGCCCTCTTGAACGAGGAAACTTCGAAAGAAGGTGAAGGATAGATGCGCATCAACCGCATGCTCTTGTTTTTTCTCTTTATGGCTCTTGTCGTCTATTTCATCCTGCTCTGGCGGGAGCTCGATACCAGGCCCTCGTTCTTCCGGGGGCTCCTCTTGTTTTTCGCCTTCTATTTCCTCGCTCTTGTCTGGCACGAACTGGGCCATTTTGTGAGTTTTGCCAAAAACAGGGTCAAAAGACGGGGCATCTTCCTCTTTTTCCTCTATTTTTTGAAAGAGAACGGACGTTATCGGCTCCGTATACGTTTCAATCTAATCACTTTTCTCGGCGGCATCGTGATTCCCGATGTCCCGGCGGTCGAGAATGAAGAATCGTTCACAAGATACCGGCAAGCGTTCATCAAGGCTATCGCGGCCGGCCCCCGCGCCTCGCTCGTGCTTTTGGTCATCGGCTGGGCTTTCCATTTCACGACTCTTTTTGCAGGCTTGGGTGGCTGGTGGGCCGCCGTCGGCTATGTCGCGGCACTCTCACTCACCTTGACCACTTTCTTGGTCCAGTTGGTCTCCTCTTTGGAAAACGAGTTCGCCGTCGGTGACATCAGGGCGAAAGAACGCCTCGCCGAAGATGATTTTTTCGCTTCCTTGCAACTCTATCAGTCATACATCTATTCGTCCGACCCCTGCGCATTCCGCAAGAAGAGCCGCTATCTCGCTGAAAGGATCGACAAAGGACTATCGGAGCGTCTCAACGGAAACGACTTCTCCCATTTCACCCTGGAGGCCCTCCATATGCGCCTCATGGCCCACCTCGCCGGTGAGGAGGATATCACCGAGGAGGTCCGGGATGTTCTCGTCCATCTCTATGAACACGGCATCATCACCGATTTGCCTCAAGAGATCGCCCATGTCGTCGCCCACCGCATGGTCGTCTTCATCCGTGAGTATTACGGCATGGAAGAAGCGAAGCGGTTCTATCAAAGCATCCGGAACAAGAATCATCCCGACCCCGGTGCGAGGGAGTATCTTTCCCGACAAGCCGAACACGCCTTGGGCATCGCCGATCATGGAAAGTATCTCTTACAAGCGAAGAACGTCCGCTACACGATCCTGCACCCGGTGCTTTCGCATTTTGAGGGTTATGTACGGGACGATATGCTTTTGAACCGGCGACTGGTCCGGGAATCTTGACAAATTGCTCCCATCATGCAAGTGTGGTAATGGATGAAAGGGATGCTTCGGCAGCCTGGAGATACGTGAAAACAGGTGTGTGAGCGACCATGAAGAAGAAAATCCGAAAAAACACGAGAAGAAACCTCATGAAGACTTTCGTGCATTATGTCGGACAAATCGTCAAGACCCGGTTCGACACCGTGAACCGCTTTTGAGTACATCCATCGGGAAGATGCCATGGATGTGGTCGGCATGAAAAGCAGACAGACCGTAGGCGAGAACCATGGCAAAGTTGCCCCGGACCATCTCGCCGATAGTCTCGCTTGTTGCGGACGGACTGCCAGGCCACGGCGGAAACAGACGGCATTCCCCCGGTTTTATCACAATCCCGTATCCCGCCCTTGCATTCGGGCGGGATATGTTATATAATGCGCACGGTAAACGAATAGCTTACGTTAGGTGAGGCTCCTATACAGATACACGCTGCTGCCCAGAAATGTCGAAAGATGCCAATGGGTCAACAAGCATTGCCGATATA
>PUMR01000085.1 GCA_003551455.1 Mollicutes bacterium
GCCGTGGATCGTCATCATCACCTACATGGTGGGCTTTGCCGACCTCTCACAAGTCCCCTGGTTTGTCTGGGCGATCGTCGGAACGTACTTTGTCGCCTTCAACACCTTCCCCGTCAACATGGTGTTGCAATACAAGGGTGTGGGAAAATGGAAAGACTATCTTTACGGCGAAAGGACATACATCGTTTTGAGCCTCGTCGCCAAGACGATTCTTGCCTGGCTTGTATTCTTCGGAGCGATGCAACCGTAATAGGGGTTGTTTCTCTACACTCGCACGGTTCAAGCAAGCCCGGATTGTCCGTCAAGTATTCATGAAGCCCGCTTATAGCGATTCATCGCTTTTGCGGGCTTTTTACTATCTATGCCATCGAGCGCTGGTCAGTGTTTCGACTTGACAATGGTCGGGATTTTTCCTAGAATGCACATATCATCCATGCTAGCGGGTGTTTCCCATGAAAACCTTACTCCGCAAGGGCATCATCCTGACCGGATTGTTGGTGTTTGTCACTGTTGTTCTCTACATTGCCTCCTTGTTCACCGGACATCTTCCCGACTCGCGGACCCTAGGCGCCTTGGCCGTCTATGCCTTTTTGCTCTTTCTCGTCAATCTGTTGGCCTTGTCCTTGTTCTCTCTGTCGGGAACGAAAACCTTCGTCCTGCTCGGGAGTGTCACGATCACGGGCCTCTTTGTCGCATTCCTCTTCGTCACCGACCAAGTGACCATCATCGAGGGTGCGGGACTCTTCCTTTTTCCCGCAATGGTCTTTCTGGGCGCCTGCATCGTGTTGACCCTTGTCGTGCTGGTCAAGAAAGCCTTCTTCGACTGACATCATTGCCCGGATGGATATTTGACAATTCACGAAAAATACGATATCATTCATTTTAGCAACCACTTAATCTTTAGGAGGGATAAGATATGGCCGAAAATTGGGAAATCCTACGCACCCTTTCGGAAAAGAACCGCTACCATCTTGTCAAGATACTTCTCAGAAAAGAACTATGTGTGCATTCTCTCGCCAAGAAACTTTCGGTGAGCGATTCCGCGGTGAGCCAGCACATGAAGGTCCTCGAGCAAAACGGCCTGGTGAAAGGCGAAAAACGCGGACATTACATGCACTACAAAGTCCAAAGGGAGAAGATCGCCGAACTCGCCGAAGAACTGCATACGCTCGCCAAGACCGAAAAAGGCGAATGTTGCGAAAAGGAAGAACACAAGGAAGAATGCGAGGAGCGTCACCAAAAAGGCGAGTGCGAAGAAGAACACGACGAAAAAGGCTGTTGCCGAAAAGATTGAAAAAAAGCGGGTCGGTCCGGATCAACGGACAGACCCGCTTTTTTCACGATGTCTATTTTTCCAATAACATGACAGTCTCGATGTGACTCGTTTGCGGGAACATGTCGAATGGCACCGCCTCTTTGACCTGATAGCCGCCTCCGGAGAGGATGTTCGCATCCCTCGCGAGCGTGGAGACGTTGCAGGACACATAGACGATCCGGGGGATGTCCATCGCCATGACCGCCTGTAGAAACCCTTTCTCGCAGCCCTTCCTCGGCGGGTCGAGGACGAGGATGTCTATGGACTCGTCATCGAGCCCTTTCATGACTTCTGCGGCATCGCCGTGAAGGAACTCGATATTCTCGATATCGTTGTAGGAGGCGTTCTCTTGCGCGTTCTTCACCGCTTCTTTCACATTTTCGATGCCGATGACCCTGGCCGTCCGTTGGGCGAAAGGTAGCGTCAACGTCCCGACTCCGGAGTAGGCGTCGACCATCACATCATCCGGTCCGGGTTTCGCCAAGCGCATGGCCTCCTTGTAGAGACGGACGGTCTGGACGGGATTCACCTGATAGAAGGACTTGTGGGAGATCTGATACTCGAATCCCAACAGTCTGTCGCGAAGGAGGTCCTTCCCATAGATGGTGCGGCTCTTGCCGCCCAGGAGGGTGGTCGAATCAGTGGTGTTGATGCTCTTGACGACGGACACGATGTTGGGGAATCTTTCCAACAGCCCCTCGATGAGATCATTCTTGTCCGGAAACCGGTTCTCGCCCAATATGAGGGTGAGAGCGATTTCGTCATAGGTGAAGCTCTGTCTCAACATCACCGCCCGGACACAGCCGGTCTTCCTTTCATCGTCATAGATGGTGATGCCCCGATTTTGGAAATACCCTTTCAGATAACGGACGATTTCGGAAAAGACCTTCGGGATGATATGGCAACGCTTCAAATCGACGACCTCCCGGGAGCGGTTCTTGTAAAAGCCCGCCATGATGCGTCCCTTTCTCTTCTCGAAGGGGATGATCGCCTTGTTCCGGTAGTAGAAGGGGTTCTCCATGCCGATGGTCTTATGGATTTCGGGCTCCACGTGTGCAATCTTCCGCAATGTCTCTTTGACCCGGTGTCGCTTGAACGAGAGTTGCATCTCGTAACTCATGTGCATGGTGTCGCAGCCGCCGCAAGTGGAGAAATGCTCGCAGATGGGAATCTTCCGGAAGGGGGATTCCTCTTTGATTTCGACCAGGCGGCCGAAAGCGAAATTCTTGTTTACCTTGACTACCCGGATCAACGCTTTCTCGCCTTTCAACGCGTCTTTGACAAAAACGGGGAAACCGTCGATCTTGCAGACGCCCTTGGCATCGTGGGTCATATCGATAAATTCGACCTCATGGACATCATTCTTGTACAACACGGCGTTCATCCCTTTCCCCGTCTTCATTTCAAACGGTATTTTTTCGCCAGACCCCCGGTCGAAGTCTCCCGGTACCCTTTCGGAAGGTCACGACCGGTCTCATGCATGGTCTCCACCACGAGATCGAAAGAAATCTTCCTAAAAGCGCTCGAGAAAAAAGCGATATTGCTCGCATCCATCGCCCGCAGTGCCGCGACGGCGTTTCTTTCGATGCAAGGGATCTGCACATAACCGAGGACAGGATCACAGGTCAAGCCGAGATGATGCTCCAAAGCCACTTCGGCCGCGTACTCGATCGTGTCGATGTCGTAATCCTGCAAGAACGCATGCATGGCTGCGGCCATGCTGCAGGCACTGCCGATCTCGGCTTGACATCCGGCCTCGGCGCCGCTGATGGATGCGTTGTGTTTGATGACGTTTCCGATGATGCCGCCGACGGCGAGGGCATCGATGAGGTCTTGTCTCGTGAGATCGTGCTTCTCCCGCATGAAACGCAATACCGCGGGGACCACCCCGCTCGCCCCGCAAGTGGGTGCGGTGACGATGGTGCCGCCACTGGCATTCATCTCGCTCACGGCGAAGGCATAGGCACTGACTATACGGGAGACACGGATCTCTTCTGTCTCCTCGGGATGTTTGGCTCCGTACAGGGCTCCCGCTTTGCGTTGCAGGCCCAGTTCGCCGGGGAGCGTGCCCTCGGCGCCCAAGCCTTCATTGATGGAAGCTTCCATGGCATCGAGGATTTTCCCGAGAAATCCGTCGATGTCCGCGGATTCGAAATTGCGGACGTAAGCCGGGAGACCGATTCCTTCTTCACGGCAATAGGCCGCCACGTCCTTGAATGATGTGTGTGGATAGACGTTCGCGGGAGCATCATCGTCTTCTGCCTCGATCCGGATCGAACCGCCACCGACGCTGTAGGCCCGCATCCGGGCCATGGTCCGCCCCGTCTCGTCGAGGGCGAGGAAATCGAGGGTGTTGGGGTGCTTGTCGATATAATCCCCGGAGAAGACGATTTCCGCATCCGGCAAGGTCTCGGCGAGGACCTTGTCGGTGAGGTGCCCTCTGCCCGTGAGGCTCAACGACCCGTACAATACGACCCGGTAGCGGGCGGCCGGATGGCGGCGCATGAAAACCTTCGCGGCCCGTTCGGGCCCGATGGTGTGCGAACTCGAAGGCCCCTTGCCGATCTTGTAGAGGTCACGCAACGATTTCATACATCCTCCCTGGAGTACGTCTATATTTATTATACCACATCAGCCCAATGCCGGTTTTCGCCCGGTCCCCGACCCCAAAAGAAATCCCGGCCCTTCAGAGGGCCGGGAATCCATTGTCGTACGGGTCAAAACTCCATCTTCACATCTTGTCTTTTCGCGGGTTCGGCTTCGAAGAACGGGTATTTCTCCATGTTGATCTTCGCAGCGACAATGCTCGTGGGGAAGGTGACGATACGTGAATTCAAGCGCGATACATTGGCATTGAACATCCGGCGGGAAGCCTGCAGATGCTCTTCGACATCGGCGATGCTCCGTTGCAGGTTGGTGAAGACCTTTTCCGCCTTCAGGTCGGGATAGTTCTCCACGACGACGTTGATGTCCGATTGGACCTGGTTCATCTTTTCCATGAACTCCTCTTTTTGCTTCACGGTGAGTTCATCCGGCATGTTCTGGCGCCACTTGACGACATTCTCGAACGTCTTCGCCTCGTGTTTGGTGTAGCCCTTGACGGTCTCCACCATCTTCGACAGCGTGTCAAAACGTTTGGTGAGGGCGACATCGATACCCGATTCGGCCTCTTTCACTTTGACCTTGAGCTGCCTGAGACTATTCATCGTGGCGATGAACCAGACCAATACCAGCAACAACAACACACCGATGACGATTAATGCGATAATCCATCCTTCCATGCTACAATCAATCCTCCTTGAATATTTTCCGGTTCAATTTCAAATCGTCCACGAGATTGTGGATCAGACCGACATCCTCGCGGAATTTTTCCAGAAGTTTTTCATCGAGCCGCCGGAAAGGTTGGATGGAAAACGTCGGCTTTCCGGTATGGATGGCAAAATAGAGCTTGTTGTCGATGAAGGAGAATCCGAGATTCCCCGGGTGGTTCTTCTCGATCTTCATCAGCGATTCCATGAAATGCGGCGTGAGGATGTAGAAGGCCGTATGTTCTCTGGTGGCGAGAGTGCGGAACTTCTTGTTGAAATCGACGGACTCGAACTCCACTTTCGCATATTTGCGCCGCGACTGGGGTTTGTATCGTTCGAGGACCAGGACGTGTCCGTCGAAATCCTTGTTGAAATCGAAGTGGAAGACCCGTCCGTGGAAATAGGTGACATATTTCTTGCGCCTTTTCATCTTTCCGTCCTTGTCCCGGTAGGTCTCGTACTCGATCCGCTGCAGCTTGACGTCACTCGACACAAAATCGACCCCGTCGATCTTGCCCCGGAAATAGTCGTAGCTGTAGAAGCGGTCGGCCCTTTCGATGAAATCCGTGTTGTAGACATCCGCCGGGGCCAGGCCCTGGACCTTTTTGAACCCTTTCTTGGGGATGAACTCGCCTTCTTCGACCAGTCCCGAGAGATAATCCTTGAGGAACTCGTGTTTGAAGGTACTCTCGAACCGTTGGAAGAGAACGAAACCGATCACGAAAACGATCACCGCGACAATGATGAGGATGATACCGACCGTCGCCGCCCAATCCCCCAAAACCTCCATGGTGCCAAGTACGGCTCCGAGAACACCAAGCGCCAAAAACGGAAGACCGAGAAGGATGACTCGTTCCGCCCGCTTCTTTCTCGCCTGATACTCTTGCAGGCCTTCTTTCAAAAAAACCCCTCCTTTTCCTTTATGACAAGTGGTCACGCTTATGTCTCGTATTATATCACAGTGATCGCCACTTATGGCAATAAAAAAAGGGAGAAGTGTGGAGTCACTTCTCCCAAAGGAGAGAAAGAAGGTCATTCGACATAGATCTTTACAATGTCACCGTCGCTGGACTCGATGTCGACCAGTTCACCGACCTGTCCGCTCTCGAGGAGCGCATAGACATCTTCGAAATCGATACCGGCCTCTTGGAGAGCCTGAGCCGGTTGACCTTTCCGGTTGATGACACCGGCACCCTTTCCGAGGAACATCTTGGCGAGTTTGAGCGGAACTTTGATATTGACCTTGTCGCCGTCGGAGCTCTTGATGTGGACCCGGAGGAGTCTTGCGGCGCTTTTTCGGCCATCCCCCTCGGTCTTTTCGGGGACTTTTGCACCTTCACCGGCCTCGAGTCCTTCTTTCACTTCATCGACGGTGGTCTCATGGTTTTGCAGTTTCTCGAGCCAATCAATAGGGTCTCTCATGGGTCTCACCTTCCTGATATGGTATTTTTTGGTTCTTCAATCCGCCTGTGAACGATGATACATCCTGTATTGTTCTTCGATTCTTTCGATCTTTTGTTGATGGTTCGCTTTCATGGTCTCGGTGACGAGAGGAATCGCGAACATCTTCATACCGCCTTTCTTTCTTCTTTTTCGGCTTTATGTTGGAAGTCCTTCACGATTCTTTGGACGTTGATGTCATGATTCAAACGCATCACTTCATACATCATGGCAGTCGCATACATGGTCTTCACACCTTTCTTCTTCTCGCTTCAGCGCTTCAGCGATTTGCGCTGGTAGCGTTGGATGATATCTTTGACTCTTTTTTTGTGATTTTCTTTCATCGTTTCGTAGATGAGGAGGTTTTCCATCGTTTTCTCCACCCTTCCTTGTTTTCCGATACAGTTGGCAGGTTCTCAAGGAGTAATCGTTCTTAGCGGATCATTTGATGTGGGGACGGGTCCATGTCGGGGTTTGTTGCTGTCATTTGCAAAGCGGGCAGTGTTCATAGCTCTTGAGGATCTTTTGGATCTTGACTTCTTGGTTGGCTTTGATCACATCGATGGTATAGGTGGCTGCGAACATTTCCTTCACTTCCTTTCACGGATTTTTGAGACGTTGGGTGTTCCGGGTCTTAACGGTTGGTCTTGCGGGTGTTCTTTTCCAGATTGGCGAGGTATTGGCGATCCCTGGTTTCTGTGAAGAGCGTGTAGCCGATTTCTCTGATCATTTTCTTTTCTCCTTTATTTTTTTATTTTGGGGTTTGATTTTTTTGATGTCGTAATTGATTTCCTTTAACTTCACCTTCATTTTACATAGGTCCTTATGGTTTGTCAATACTTTTTTTAATATTTTTAACTTTTTTATTAAATATGTTAATTTTCACATTCATTATGTTGATTATTGGGTGGGGCGAAAAGGGTCGCATCGGTCAGACGGAGAACCCGACAAAAAAAGACGGACGCCCGGAAGGGCGCCCGTTGGAGACAAGGATCGTTCCTTTGGTTCAAGATGGATGCGGATCAATCGAGGTTCCGCTCGAAAAACCCATACAACAACACCGCGAGCAAGAACGGGTACCCGATGCCGATGACCATATACCCCGCGGCGGGCAAATTGTGGGCGTGTTCGAGAAGGCCCACATCCACGAGCAGTCCTTTGATGGGCCAAAAGAGCGGCCAGATCCCGAGAAAATACTGTCGGAAGTCCTGCAAGGGATCCAGCGCGACAATCGCGGGAAGGATGGCGACCACACCGAACACTTTCATGTAGGCGAAACCCTCGATCTTGTTCTTGGAGATGGCGGCGAGGAAGAAGGCGAAGACCGGGGTGAAGGCGGCGCTCACGAGGGCGAAGACCAACATGTCGAGGGCCGAGAAGTAATCCCAGAGATTGACCCCGTGGAAAGTATAGCCGTCTCCCGATAGATGCTTGACACCAAAAAGCGTCCAAAAGGCGGCATTCGCTGTCAGCACATAGACATAGGCGGTCTTGAAGAAAACATACCCGCGAAGCGAGAGCGGCGTGACCCGGATGGTGTCGAGGGTGTTTTCATCCTTGTGGTCCAAAAGACTGAAGCCGAGGAGCGCTGAACCGGCGAACGGGGCGACCGCCGCAAAGATGATGATGACGATGAGACTCGCCATCTCCTGACCCGCGGCCGTCTCGCCGTAACTGTCGATGAGACGCGGGATGAGAAAGGCGCCGACGACCAGCATGAAAACCGGATAGATGAGCAGGATGAGGGTCATCTTCTCTCTGACGACGGTCTTCAACTCATAGACGAGGAGTCTTGCATATTTGTTCATACCATCACTCCTTGATGGCCGTTTCTATATATTTGGGATAGACGAAGAACCACATGAGCAAAATAGAAAGCAAAGCAAGGTAGATGATGCCGATGATGGTGAGCGCCGTGATGCCTTCGGCACCGAAGGTAAAGTCCACGATGAGCATCGCCGCGTGCGAGGGACTCACGATGAGCAAAGTCTCCCATATCCCGCCGATCATGTCGATGGCATAGAAGATCGAGGGAAAGGCGAAGATGAACATATAGAGCATGAGCATGGCGATCATCGAGGTGAAATCCCTGACATACATGCTGACGAGATAACCGATGACGGCATGCGAGGTCGCGACCAGGATGACAAGCGGGATGAGCGCGAAGAAGTTGACGGTCGCATCGAAGAGGAAATGCCCCGCCAAGGCGATGAGGATGGTCGACTGCAGGGCGATGTAGACCGCGCTCACGATTTTCGAAGCGATGATCGCCGCGGTGGAGACGGGCGTGACCATGAGCGTCTTCAAGGTGTTCTCCTGCCTTTCATAGAAGAGACCGGCGCCGATGAGAAGCATCGTCATGAGAGAGACGTCCATGAAGATGAAAAGCGGGATGAACGCGCCCGCTTCGTTCCGGCCGATCAAAAAGAGCACGGCGAGCCAAAGCACGGTGACCCCTAAAGACACCTGGATGATGTTGTATTTGGCCAGACGCTTGAATTCCGCCTGCAGAAGGACCATGAGACTACTCATGAGAGATTTCCTCCCCCGTCACCTTGATGAAGATCTCGTCCAAAGAAGTCTCTCCACTATGGATGGTCTCGACGGAACGATGCTTGAGAATGTCCAAGAATTCGGGGTTCTCACCGATTGTATCCAGGGGAAAGGTCTTTTCGTTCGTACGATTGTTTTCGTGGTACTCCACCCGTACTTCCCGTTTTCCGTGCTTGATTTTCAAGTCGCGGGGTGTGGAAATTTCGCGGATGACGCCCTGCGTGATGAAAGCGACACGGTCGCAGAGCTCCTCGACATCGTTCATGAGATGGGTGGAGAGGATCACGGTCCCCCCTTTTTCCTTGAACTCCCACACGAGATCCTTGATGATGCGGGCGTTGGCCGGGTCGAGGCCGTTCGTCGGTTCATCGAGAAAGAGGATGTCGGGGTCGTTCAGAAGGGCTCTGACAAAATTGAGCCTCACCTTCATCCCCTTGGAGAATTCGCCGACGAGTCGTTCCTTGTCATCGGCAAGACCGACTCTCGCCAATAGTGCGTCATAGTCGATGTGCCTTCCATAGAGGCGTTTGAAGAAATCCATGTTTTCCACGGCACTGAGTTTGGAAAAATGCACGGGAAGTTCGAAACCGACACCGATGTCTTCATAGAAGGAATCATCGCAAGCGCGCAGATCCTTCCCTCGATAGC
>PUMR01000013.1 GCA_003551455.1 Mollicutes bacterium
AAGGGTTGGATCTTTGCCCGACAGACCTGGGTTCATCGTGCCAGGAACTAGGTGGAGTGCCCCGGAAACACTTGAGAATATAACAGATGATATGGTTTTCTACTTAGTTCATGAGCGTGACACTAATCAGCAATTTACACTGACTGTTGAGGATGGAACTGGCAGCGGCCAGTATTATTACAATGACATCGCCACTGTGCAGCCGGAAGATGCTCCCCCCGGACAGACATTTAGCCATTGGGAATCTAATGGGAAAATTGTTGGTTATAACGAAACTCATTCTTTCTCCATGTTCGACGACAAGACTGTCTCGGCCATTTTTGATGAGTCTCCGATTGCCCCCTCTCCTTTGATTACGATAAGTGATCCATTAGACCTCAGATGGGGAATGACATCTTTCCTTGCACAATTCCATATCCCAGAAAACTATAATCTTATTGAGTATGGCATTCTTACTCCTGAGAGCTTTTTTGTAGAAGAACTGCAATATGACAGCGCAGACACTTCTATCAATGAAGGCTTTAAGTTCGTGGGACAGACCAAAGAATTTATCATGTCCTTTGAAAACCCTCTGAGTATGGCAAGAGCTTATCTTGTAGTGGAAGATGAAGGGGGCCAGATAGATACTTTTTATAGTCGTCATATTGATGTTGAACCTTCATCCATATCGGAAGTCTGGAATTCCAAATTGGGTAGTGAAGTCTTTACCCAAGGTATTGTAACAAAAATAATAGATCATAGAACCTTCTTTATTCAAGATGATACTAGAGGTGTTATTATTGACGCAGAAAATTTCATTGATGAAAACGACATCGCAGTGGCAGATGAAGTTCAACTGCTTGGAGTTAGAAACGTCTCCTTCGGAAGAGAACGAATCATCATAGATGATGTTCAACATATTGCCGTAGACCAACCACTTCCCGGCGCAGTTGACCTACAAGACGCAGAGCTTGACATCTCTGATAGCAATGAGATGATTGATTATCAGGGTATGTTGATAGATCTACCTGAGATGATTGTTTTAGACAAGGATGAAGATAGCTTTGGCAGTATTAGCCTCGACCTTCTTGATCCTTATACTAATGCTACAATCACAATCCGCATTGATAATCGTATTGACTGGCTCGATGATTATGTGTACGATGGGCACTTGAAAGACCATATCGATTCTTTCGAAGCCGGCGATGTCATATCTTTAGATAATGTCGTCATGTCTTGGCACAATGGACCTCAACTTGCTTTCGCAGATACAGATGAGATATCACTGACAGAGTTGTCTGAAGATGCTCTTGATGCCTATCTGCCAACTACAAGATTCGGACTCCCTGAAGAAACGACTGAAGATTTAGTGTTGGAAGGAGAATATCTTAACGGATTAGGTGGTTGGAATCTATCTATCGATTGGGAATCAACCAATACGACTTATATCTCAGATGAAGGTGTCGTAACAAGGCCTGCCCCGGGTGAGGATGATGTCGAGGTGGACCTTTTGGCTACTGTTACAGATCCTTATGAATACGATGAGACATTCACGATTACTGTTAAGGTTATTGCCCAAGAGGACCCCGAGGAACCCTTATTGGCATACAATTTTGATTTTGGTAGTTCTGATGTTACTGGCTACGCTGAAGGATATTTGACATTTACTAACAATTGGGATTCGGAAGAGTACTCGTTCTACAAGGATCGTGTTCAGATATACGATTTTGATGGTGACCCAGCGTTAATGTTTGCTCCTATCACAAGTGCTCTTTTCACATACATCGAAATTGACTTGACCGAAGAAAATCGTGATATTGTTGAAATCGTTTTCGATTACTCTGCACGAACCCAAACCGTAGCAAACAATTTGAATGGTGTTTGGTATTTCCAAGTTTGGGATGATGTTTTAGAAGATTGGGTCACTCTCGAAACCACAACAGGTCAGACGAACCTTGTCGACAATATTGAGGCTTACTATCAAACTGTGACTTACGAGATTTCGGGTGGCAATCTGTTTAGAATTTTGGTAAACCCGACCAGCGCCACTATAGGAAACACGGGCAGAGCCGTTCACGTGGATAATTTCAAGGTTTACGTGGAAGATGATGATTGACATGCAATACCCGACATATTAACACTCAATTCAACATTATTTCGCTCCATTAAGCTGAAACCGCACTCCAAATCTTGAATCCTGACCCAAGATAAGGAAGGCGGTTTTCTTTACTCAGTTTGTTGTAACAATTCTTTCTCAAGATTCAGGCTTGACTACATTATATTTCATTGATTTTATGGTAGAATACGGAATGAAGGGGTGAATGCTATGAAAAAGATTCTACTGCTCTTGATGGTTTCTTCCTTGGTCTTTCTGGCGGGTTGTGCATGTGCGAGAGACCCTTCTGCACCGGCGAACCTCCGTTTCGAAGACGAGATGATTGAATGGCTCGGCGTGGAAGACGCCGACCATTATGAGATAAAGATCAACGGTTCCACCTATGAGGCGGATAAGACCTCGTTCGATGTCTCTTTCCTTCCCCCGGGTGATTACACCGTCACAATCCGTACGGTACGTGATGATAGACAGTCATCGCCTTCGGACACTCTGTCTTTCACCATTTTCGGCGGTGTCACGAAAAACATGACCTTCAATGTGCGAAGTGACTATGACCTCAAAGTGCGCATGTGGCAGGATTTTACCATCGACACTGTCACCCTCGATGGTGACGATGTAGGTCTTGATGACTTCCAAAGTGAAGATGGCTACCTCGTCATCAAAAAAGAATTCTTGCAAGTACTGGCACCGACCGAAGAGGATCGTTATGAACTCCATATCGAAGGTACAGGTGGAGAACTCCTTTTGAACTTGAAGATTGTCGACCAGGAGAAACCCCATCTTGTGAGCAGTCCTTCTCACGAATATGTACCCGGTAAAGACATCCACTTCTACTTTGAAGTGTTGGGCGGCAGTGTCTCGAGTCTGAACCCGCCGACAGGCATCGAACTCGATGAGGACGATTACACCGTGGAAGAGAATCTCCTCATCATCCATCACGAATTCATCGAAAAAGTCAGAGAAGATGATCCCGAAAGAGAGATGCTCATCATGATCCTCGTCTTGCAGAATGAAGGGCATTCCACCATCAGCAACCTCTTCATCTCTCTACCTTGATTTTCGCTCTCTCCTCTTGCATGAAACCGTCATTTCTTGTATAATCCTTCCATAGTGGCGATGGCGTTCGCCCTTGACCGCTTCTTAAGCTGATGACGCCTGGATGTTTTTTGCATCCGGGCTTTTTCTTTGCCCGCATACGGAAAGGGTGGACATAATGATATTAGACCTGGCAATTCTACTTTTCTTCGGCTTCGTGGGCGGACTCCTCTTCGAATGGCTCCGTCTGCCGGGGCTCATCGGGATGTTGCTGGTGGGGATTCTTTTAGGCCCTCATGGATTTGACCTTTTCAGTGACGCCCTCATGGGAATAAGCTATGATCTAAGGCTCATCGCCCTCGTGGTGATTCTTCTCCGGGCGGGGCTCGGCTTGAACAAACGCCAACTCCAAGCCGTCGGCAAGACGGCCATCTTTCTCGCCGTCATCCCGAACCTCTTGGAAGGTTTCACGGTGGCTCTTTTGGCGATGTGGCTCTTGGGCTTCACTTTCTTGGAAGCCGGCATCCTCGGCTTCATCATCGCCGCCGTGAGTCCGGCCGTCGTCGTGCCGGCGATGATCCGCTTCATGGACAAACGTCTCGGCATGAAAAAGAAGATCCCCGTCCTCATCCTCTCTTCGGCATCGCTCGATGACGTTTTCGCCATCACCTTCTTCTCGGCCTTTCTCGGGGTCTATCTCGGCACCCACGAAAACATCGGTCTGCAGCTATTGAACATTCCCTTGGCGATCGCCATCGGGGTGCTTCTCGGCATCACCCTCGGCTTCATCCTCGTCTGGTTCTTCAACAAAATCCACATGCGCGACAGCAAAAAAGTCGTGCTCATCCTTTCGGCGGCCTTCTTCATGGTCGCCTTGGAGCACTCTTTGCAAGAGATCGTCATGATCGCCTCACTCCTCGGCGTCATGGCGATGGGGATCGCCATCGTCGAAAGAAAAGCCGTTCTCGGTCCCCGCCTCTCCAACAAGTTCACCAAAGTGTGGGTCATGGCCGAGATCTTCCTCTTCGTCCTCGTGGGCGCGGAAGTCGATGTCGGCGTGGCGTTGCAGGCCGGTCTCATCGGTCTCGCTCTTATTGCCGGGGGCTTGCTCCTAAGGAGTGTGGGCGTGATCCTCGCGACGCTGAAATCGCCCTTGGACAAAAACGAAAGACTCTTCACCGTGATGAGCTATTGGCCGAAAGCCACCGTGCAGGCGGCGATCGGCTCCATCCCGCTTTCGCTCGGGGTCAATAACGGTGATGTCATCCTCGCCATCGCCATCCTTTCCATCCTCGTGACGGCCCCGCTCGGTGCCGTCATGATCGAGACCTTCGGCAAGAGACTCTTGCATGTGGATGAACCGAAAAAGACCTGAAAAAGTAAAGCACGAAATCCCGGCGGATTTCGTGCTTATTTGATTTATGGCTGATACCACCACTATTTGGGCGCGTCAAGCTTTCAAGCCCAAAATTCATCCATTTTTGGGCACGTTTTCTAGGTGCGTGTTCAGCGCACAATGTATTGGGCGTTACCGCCTTTTGGCAATTTGATGGTCTTTCGGGCGATCAAGCCTTCCGTCACGACCGTGTAGAAGAAATGATAGTACCAAAGGAAGAATTCTCCATATGTCACGTGTCTTTGCCATATGTTTTCCCGATACAGCGTTTGGATATCTTCTTCGTAGCGAGAAAGGATTTCTCGGAAGTCTTTCCGCACCAGGCTCGCAAGCTCCATGAGCGGGCCTTGATCCGCTCTTGCCAACACGGGGATGGCCAGACCTTTCTCGTCCATGATGCCCAAGGCCTTGAAGCCTTCCTTGATGTTTTCCTCCAAAGGGAGGCCTTTTTCTTTGTGGGCGAGAAGTTTTCCCAAAAGGTCCTTTTTCTTTTCTTGGAGGGATTCCACCGTATCCAAGGAGAAAAGCTCTTGTAGATCGTTTTTATCAAGGTTCAAGAAGTTCTTGGCGCCCCGATTCTTGCCGTAGAGGCCGAAGACGAGACCATCGAAGATCTCCACCCGGTTCCCCGGGATGCCGAAGGATTCTTCCGCTTGCGAAGGATCTTTTTCCAAAATCGCGATTGTATAGCGTTTGTCGTTTCGGCTCGGCAACTCTTTCTCCAGACACTCCTCTTGCAAAGGACCGATCTGCAAAAAATCCAACAACATCCCCGAAAGAACGAGGAACGATATTTCTGCAAAGGGATGGGCGGCGAGGGAAGGAATCTTTTCCACTTCCGCTTTGATTGTAGGTAGCCTTGTTTCCATCTTGTGGACCATCTCTTCGGCGAGGGGCACCGCCTCTTCGCGGAGCTCTTCTCCTTCCGGGAGGATCACCACCATGACCCGACTCGTGTAGCCGCCCTTTTCCTTTTTGATGAGCTCTTCATCCGCCAAGAAAGCGAGTCTCTCCGCCGTTGCCTCGTCTGTCAAGCCGAAATGGGCGGCGATATCTTCCACCTCGAAGCCCAAGGTCAAAAGGACGAGGATCTCTTTCAAGTTCTTCTCTTCAAGCCGAAAACGGGGCCGGTTCTCATCATCGGCGATGAATTTCACTTCATAGGTGTTTGCCAACGCGATCGCGATCGCTTGCCTAGTTTCCATGAGTTGGACACTCCTTTGCGGAAATCAAGTCTTATTCTACCATGGAACGTTCAACCGTCCAAAGCCCCATCGAGCCGGGCTTTGGCGATGGTCATCCGCCGCTGTTCAAGGTGATGGCGAAACCGCTCTCTGCCAAGAAAGCGTGGATCTCGGCAAGCGGCACGGCCATGTTCCGTTCGGAATCGACCGAGGCGCTCCAAGTGTTCACCCCGACGAGACGCCCTTTGGCATCGGCCAAGGCGCCGCCCGAACTGCCGGGATAGATGAGGACACTGTGATAGACGACCTGGAAATCGACATGGTCGTTTTCGACCATACCCAAGAATTCCCCATAGGTCACCGTCGAATTGACGGCCGAAGGGTTCCCCACGGCCAAGAGGAGTTCTTTCCTCGTCAAAGGCTCATCCTTACGGGCGGTGGTATCGATGATCCCCAACGCCAACCCCTGCTTATCGAACCGGAGCAACGCCAGATCCCTTGCGGCATCCGCATGGACGATTGCGGCGGCAATCCGCGTGTCTTCATAATAGGAGGGGACGACTTCGATGATGATGTCGTCATAGTCCTTCTTGTCGACGACGTGGAAATTCGTGACGGCGAAGTAGTGTTCTTCGTCTTCGCCGATGATGATGCCGCTTCCTTGCGCTTCGCCCGCGCGCCGGGAGAACCAGCGGCCGTCTTCGCGGTATTCGACCTCGACACCGACATTGGCTTTGCGGAGGATGGTCCTCGCCGCCATGATGTCTTCTTGGAGGGTGGCGTCCGCGGTGGGCGGGAGGAAATCGCAACCTGTCGCGGCGAAGGGAAGGGTGAGGGCAAAAAGGAAGAAAAGGATCCGTTTCATGTGGTGCTCCTCCTCAGAGCGTGGTGGGTGTGCCTATTATACCGTAAAACTCTCATTTTGCGTAAAAAAAGCCGCTCCCGCAGGAGCGGCTCGAGGATCAGCGTTTACCGGCGTCATAAGGCTCGCCCGCGGCTTTGGGTGCTTGCGAGCGCTTGGAGGTGAACGCGAGGATCACGAGCGTGGCGATATAGGGGAGCATTCTATAGACCTGGCTCGGGATCGGCAGCTCGCGGATACCGGGGAGCGTTCCGCTCTGGGTCGAGATCAGTCTGAATACACTGAAGAGGAACGCCACCACAAGAATGCGCATCGGCTTCCATTGACCGCTGATCATGACGGCGAGGGCCAAGAAACCGAAGCCGAAGACGTCGCCGCCGAACTGGCGTTGGAAGGTGAAGGCGTAAGCCGCACCACCCATACCGGCCAAGGCGCCCGAAAGCAGGACACCGATGTAGCGGATCTTGTAGACGTTGACACCAAGAGAATCGGCAGCCTGGGGATGTTCGCCGCAGCTTCTCAAACGGAGTCCCAACCTCGTCTTGTACAAGACGATCATCGAGACGATGAAGATGACGATGATGATATAGGTGGAAAGATAGGCGTTCGTGAAGAGGATGGGGCCGATGACGGGAATATCGGAGAGATAGGGGACCTCCCTGATCCGCGTCGTTTCGGTGAACGGCAGTCTTCTGACGCCGAAGATCGTCCGGGCGGTGAACACGGCGAACGCGGCCGCAAAGAGGTTCAAGGCCGTCGCACTGATGATCTGGTTGGACTTCATGTTGATGGCGGCGAAGGCGTGGAAGAGAGAGAAGATGATGCCGATCAACGTCCCCAACAAGAGGCCGATGAGCACGACCGCCTGCATGGGCATGTTCTCGAACCAGCCCGTGAACTGGATCGCGAAATACACGGAGACGAAGGCTCCCATGACCATGATCCCTTCGAGGGCGATGTTGATGACACCGCTCTTTTCACTGTAGAGTCCTCCCAAGGCCACAAGGGCCAAGGGCGCCATGTTCATGATGATGATGGGCAGCACATAATACATGAAATCGGCGAATTCCGTCATGTGAGATCCACCTCCCCGCTGACCTCGACCTCTTTCTCCGTCCGTTTCTTGATGAATCGCCGGACAAAGTGTTGCAAGAAGAGGCTCAAGGCGCTGAAGTAGATGATGACGGCGATGATGATATCGATAATCTCAGGACGGAAATCATAAAGCTGCATGTAGTGGCCGCCCTGGTTGAGTGCCCCATAGAAGAGGCCGGCCAGGAAGACTCCGATCGGAGCCGAAAGCCCGAGCAAAGCGATGGCGATGCCGGTGAAACCTTCCATGATGAGGGTCGTCTCATAGGGGAGGTGACGCCCCGGCACGAGATACATCATCGCCCCGGCCACACCGGAGATGGCGCCGGCGACGACCATGGAGAGGACGACGTTCCTCTTTTCGTTCATGCCGGCGTAACGCGCCGCATCCTGGCTGTATCCGGTGGCCTTGAGCTCATAGCCGAAAGTCGTCCGTTTCAAGATGATATGGATGATGGCGACCAAGGCGATGGTGATGAAGATGCCGATGTTGATGCTGGAGCGGGGCAGGATGTCTTGGAGGAAAAGCACGGGAATCCGGGCCGAAGGGGCGGGATGCGCCGTCCGGCTGGCCTGGGAGTCGTAGAGATAGTTCATGATGATGAGGGTGTTCAGATACATCGCCACATAGTTCATCATGATCGATGTGACGACTTCGTGCACGTTCCGGAAAGCCTTCAAGAGTCCCGGTATCGACCCCCAGATGGCTCCGGCCACGAGCGCGCCGAGGACGGCGACGACCCAGTGGAAGGAGCCCAGGAAAGTCCAGTTGACCCCGATATAGACGGCGGTGAGGGCCCCGACGGTGAGCTGTCCCGTGGCCCCGATGTTGAAAAGCCCCGTGCGGAAGGCGAAGGCGACCGAAAGCCCCGTCAAAATGATCGGCACGCTGCGATAGAACATGTTGCCGATACTGCGGGTGCCGTCTTGGAAGGGTCCGGTGATGACGGTGAAAAAGGCGGGGAAGGCTTCGACGGGATTCACGATGAACATGAGGACGAGACCGAAAAGGAGGCCGAACACGATGGCGAGCACGCTCGAGGAGGCACTGACCCGCGTCGGGGACGCCCCGACGGAAACGAGAAACTTATGCCAGAGTTTCTTCATGAGGTCTCCCTCCTTTTCGAGCCGCTCATATAGAGACCGAGATCTCTTTCGGTGACTTTCTGCGGATCGAATTCGCCGACGTTCTCCCCTTCATAGATGACGATGATCCTGTCGGAGAGGTTCATGACCTCGTAGAGGTCCAAGGAGATGAGAAGCACCGCCTTGCCCTCGTCCCGTTGTTCGATGAGGAGGTCGTGGATGAACTCGATCGCCCCGACATCGAGGCCGCGGGTCGGTTGCACGGCGATGAGCACATCGCTCTTGCGGCTCATCTCGCGGGCCACGATCGCCTTCTGCTGGTTGCCCCCGCTCATGTTGCGGGCCAAAGACAAGGGACCCTTGCCGCTTCTGATGTCGAAACGTTGGATGAGCTCGTCGGCATACGAGCGGATCGGTTCAAACTGTAGGAATCCCCTCT
>PUMR01000088.1 GCA_003551455.1 Mollicutes bacterium
CGATCCTTTCCATCAAGGCGGCCTCGTTCATCATCCCCAGGTTGATGTTGTGGGGGAAGATGGTCGCGCCATAGACATTGTTGTGGCCGTGCACGGCATCTATGCCATAAAGGAGCGGGATGGAGCTACTGGATTGCAACGCGGATTCTTGATAGCTCTCCACCATCTCGAACCAGGTATCGACGTCGTCATCATAATCGTAGGGATGACTGCCGCCGCCGGAAAGGATGCTGCCGATGTTGTAGGCTTGCACTTCTTCGGGGGTGATATGTTTCTCTTCCGCCTGCAGCATCTGACCGATCTTCTCTTCAATGCTCATCGAAGCGATGCGTTCTGCAACGAAAGACACATCGCCATCCGGGATGTGCTCTTCTTCTTTTTCTTCCGGTACAGAACAGGCCGTGACCATTGTTGCGAACAGGATGAATAAGAATCCGATGAATTGCTTCATAGTTGCCTCCTAAAACGTTTTCGTTCCTAGTATACCACAGCGGTCTCCGTATAATGACACCTATGATCAGAAACACGGCCATCCGGTCCATTGACAAAGCATCGGTTGGGAATCATTTGAACAGCAATATGAAAGCGGAAAGCCAACAATGCCCCTCCCCGGGCGTTGTAAGGTTTCCGCTTTCAATGACGGAGAACGGTTGGAAAACACATGACATCACAATATTCGATCATTGATAACATTGCCTGGTTGAAGTCACGGACTTGGCGGAAATCCACGAAGCTGTGCAAGGCCTTTCCAAGCGCATCCGGTGTTATACGCAGGTGGCCTTCAACGCCATCGACGATTGGACAGGTTCGACTCTTTCTCGAAAAGGCAGCGGTCCTTACCCAATTCTTTGGCTCGATACATCAGTCTGTCAGCCTTGCGGAGGACATCGATACGTTCTTCCGCTTGTACGATGCCGATGGAGACCGTCGTTTCCGTGTCGAATCGCTCTTTGGACATGGAACGAACACGGGCCATGATTTCTTCGGCCATGGTTTTCACCTTTTCTTCGTTTACGAAGAAAAGACCGACGAATTCGTCGCCACCAAGCCGATAAAACCGGTTGTACTCATCCTCATAGGATAGAAGGATGTCCGCAAAGCCACGCAGGAAATCATCCCCGATGCGATGTCCTTTTTCGTCGTTCAGTATCTTGAAGTCGTCGATATCGAGATACAGGGCGTGGAGGTCGGCCATCTTGTAGCGTTTTCCGTAATGGTAATCCAGTGTGTATTTATTGAGAAGGCCGGTCAAAGCGTCTTGATGCGACTTCAAGAAGATATCCTCCTCGGTGGCGAGATACTTGGTCACATCCGTGATGAAAATAGCGACGAGATTCTTTCTTTGGGGAAGCGGGACGATATGGAGCCTCAGCCAATAGCGCCCCTTGTCGTTTTTGATGGGGAAGGTGACATTCGGTTCGTTTTTGACATCATAAATCTGGCTTCGGACATCATGGAAGTGCTCCTTCTTGCCACCGATTTCAGCAAAAGCGTTGTCTTGGTCAAAATAAGCCAGCAAGTCATCCATACCGATCGTGGGAGACTCATCTATCCCGATATAGGTGAGCGATCCGATCACGACTTCCATGAGCATGTCGTCGTCCTTTTCCCAATCGCTGAACAGGACAAGGCGGTCGTTGCGGACCAAAATCAGATCCCACCATACATCCAGATCGTATTCATTTTGAAGCCTATCGGCCATCTTTGGCAAGTATTTGTCTTTGATGGCTCTCACCTCGACCCTGAGTGAAAGAATGTATCCATCGTTTACTATTATAGCCTTTTCGGTGATTTTGTGCACGGAAAGATGTACTTCATTGGGACCGACAACCCGAGTGACCGGATGGGTGCCGCGCTGAGTGAAGGTGACAGTTCTGTTTCTCCGTTATGCGTCAAAACAAACCCGCGCTCAAGAAATTCCATGAACGCGGGGGGGAAAGACAGTCTTGCAGCCATTGTCAACCGACAATCATGAACACCAGGAATCCTATGATTGCCACCAGAATTAGGATGGTGACGATAATGTGCACCGGTCTGAGGTCATGACCGCCTTCGTTGTATCGATGATCCACCTTGTTGCGGTAGTGATGGAGGTTGCCTTTGTGTGAATGGGGATCGGATCCGCCGGGTCTCTGCTGTCTACTCAACATGAACAGCTCCCTTCATTGGATGATTGTCTTGTTTTGTATCCCGATATCCTTTCGATAGGTCGTATTATATATGTACCAAGGGAATAATGCAAGCGTGCACGAGGCCTGATTCACGATATGTGAGGACCGGAAAAACCAATGAAAGCATCCGTGTATCCATGTGCCCATGCCTTCGAAAGGGGACATCCGTATCGTCTGAGAATGTGCGTCGAGCAAGAGGGCTTGTGGACGTGCCTCAATCACAAACATGATCGATACCGGCCAGTTTAGCTTGTCTGACCAAATCCTTGACCCGTAGCTTGTATTGTTTCCCGTCCTTGGCGAAGTGCGTGCCGCATTGGCGGAAGATGAAACTCACGTTCTTGCGGACGCATTGGTCGCGGATGCCGAGCACCCACGCATAGTCCAACAATCTGGCCTGCCGGCCGCTTTCGCCGCCTACGAGAACACATTCGATGCCGTCAAGATGCCTCTTTATATCGATGCTTTCCAGCAGGGGTTGGGCGGTTATCTGTTTGTGCTTTATCGGAAGCTCGGAAAAGATGGCCAGTCGGTGGTCGGCACTTTCTTGGTCTTCGACGGTGCAACACACCACGACGTTGTCATAGCCGTCGTGCCAATCATCCGGGAGGCATTCAGGGAAACGCTCGATCCTTTTTGTCAGAAAGAGGAAGGTGCAATCCGACCTCTCTTTGATCATCTTCCAACAGGCTTCTCGCCACCGGTCCGCTTCCGGCAACAAAAAATCGGACGAAAAACAAAGATGGACGACACCCGGAGCCATTGCATAGGAGCCGTCCTTCTTCTTGCGGGTCGGCTTGTCGAATTGGTCGGTCTTGACGATATCGGCGGTGTCCACTTTCCTTTTGGCATCACCCCGATGGATATAACAATACCGACAACCCGCACTGTATCGCTTGCATCCGCGCCAGGGGTCCCATCTTGCCATTTGTTTCTCTCTCCGTCCTGGGGAAGTAATCCGTTTTGCTGAATATATTTCTCCTTGCGACATGAGCGGTTTTGCAAGTATGCACGGAAATGAAAACCCGCACCTTCTTCTTGGTTTGATGGCTTTCCGGCTTCAGGTGCAATTCATGTTTGCACCTTCCCTATAGTCCAAACAAAGGCTCTTCAGATTGTCTTCGTTAGAGTGACTCTCGAGAGTAGACTCTTTCGATGAAGACATCGACAACATCCGCATCGAATTGTGTACCGGCGTGCTTCTTCAATTCGGCGAGGGCTTCCTCTTCCGTGAGCGCCTTGCGGTAGGGTCTGTCCGAGGTCATGGCCTCATAGGCGTCGGCCACCGCGATGATTCTCGAGAAAAGCGGTATCTCTTTACCTTTAACCCTGTTCGGATAGCCTTTCCCGTCCATCCGTTCGTGATGGCTCATGGCATATTCGGCAATCCCGGAGTAGCGGTCCGCGGCCCTGAGGATCTGATATCCGTGCAGGGTGTGTTCTTTCATCTTCTTCCATTCTCGGGACGTCAACTTGCCCGGTTTTTCCAACAATGCGTCGGGGACGGAAATCTTGCCGATGTCGTGATAGAGGCCCGCCTTCTCCAACTCGAGAATCTCGTGGCTCCTCAAATCCATGGCCTCGCCGATCAATTTACAGATATGGCTGACACGTTCTGAATGCACTTTTTCTTCGGTGAATTTGGTTTGTAGGGCCTCAAGAATCGAGAGAATCGTGTCGGTGCGGACACTTTCCCCTATCAACACCTTGTTCTTGTGCATGTTGTTTTCCGCCCTGACAAGGATGGTACGAATGTTTCTTTTCTTATCATGTTTGATGTCATACCCCAAAGCCAAAGAGAGGGGAATATCTCTGACCTTCTGTAGTGTCATCTCCTTTTCGATGCTTGCGACACGTTCATCCATTTCATCCGCATTGGTGTTAGAACACACCATGGCGAATTCATCACCACCGATCCTGGCGATAAAATCCTTTGATCCTTGGATTTTCTTCAACACTCTCGCCGTCATCCTCAAAGCTTGATTTCCGGCTTCGTAACCATAAGCGTCGTTGATGAGTTTCAGTCCGTTCATGTCCATGATGATGATGCCCAGCGGATAGTGCAAGGCATTGTCATATCTTGTGAGCGCCTCCTGGTAGTAGCGACGATTCGGAATGCCTGTCAGGTAGTCGTGGTTGCTGATATGGCGGATTTCCTTCTCTTTGCGCTTTCTGTCCGTGACATCGATGACCGCGGATACAAAGAGGTCCGCTTCCGGAAGCGGAGTGTTGTAGGCACTGATATAGCGCGTCGGCTGTCCTTCTTTTTCGATGGGGACATCTTCCCAGACCATACGCTCGACATCACCACTCGCGACGTCAGAAAGCACTTCCTTCTTGATTTCCTCGCGGAAAGTCGCATTCTCGTACACGGCCTTCCAAAAATTGTCTCGCTTTTCCAGTTCTTCGCGGCGTACATCATAGATTTTACAAAAATTGTCGTTCATGTACTTGAAATTGACCTTCGGGTCCACCGAGTTGACGGCGATACCGATCGGCAGATTGTCCATAACGAGCTCGAGACGCTCTTTGGCCGCTTGCACCGCTTTTTGCGCGTCCCTTCTCTTGGTGATATCCTCGATGGTGGCGTAGACTTCGGAGGGATTCTCGTCATCGGCGGCAAACAAGGGGATGGCAGAGATGCTCAACCAGACATATCGGTCTTCTTCGGGATGATAGACACCACGGACGACCGGTCCCACTTTCTTTCTTGTCCGTAGAGCGATCATCGCCGGATGGTCTTCGCCGGGAATGCTTTTTCCGTCCTCATCGATCATCCGCCAGCGGGGATCCATCGCAGTCTTGCCTCTGATCTGGTCTGCAGTCAGACCAAGGATTCTTTCCGCGGCCGGGTTACAGGAAGTGATGTTGCCCTCATTGTCTTGATATATGACGCCTTGGTTCATCGTGTTGTACAACAGGCGGTATCTATCCTGGACTTCCCGCAGTTCAGTGATGTCTTGCACGATGCCGGTCGAATGGACGGGCCGGCCATTGTCGTCGAACTCGGTCCGGCATTGTTCCTTGACCCATTTGACCCGGTCGTCGTCCATGAGCAGCCGGTGTTCCAGTTGATAGTCTTTTTTGTTTTCGAGTGATCTCTTCCATGCTTGGTCCACTCTCGCCCTGTCATCGGGGTGTATTCTGGCCAAGAACCCTTCGTATGATACATCGAACTCTTCGGGATCGACTTCAAAAATGGCGAAAATGGTCTCCGACCATCGCAATTGATTGTTTTCATGATAGAAGTCCCATCGCCCCAGTTTGGCGATTTCGTGGGCTTCTTGCAACTCCTCCTCGTTCTTGCGGATCGTTTCTTCGGCCTGCTTTCGTTCCGTTATATCACGGACAAATTCAATTATCCCTTCAACAGTTCCTGTCGACTGGTTTAGCAAGGGATAACAATATAATTCTAACCATCCGGCTTGTTTATCTCCCTTTTTGTACGGAACTTCTTCTGAACATACCGTTACATTTTCAATAGCCTTTATAGAGGGACAAGGAACGCATGGCTCCGAGCGATTTTGGTATATTTCGTAACACTTTTCACCAACAAAAGGCACTGCATGGTCATACCATTCTTCCATCTTTTGGTTCGTTTTTCTTATGGTTAAATCAGTATTGAGAACACTGATACCGTCCTGGATGCTTTGAAATACGCTGTCCAATAGATTTCTGCTTTCTTCCGACTCCTCCTGCGCATGTCTGAACTCGGTAATGTCCGTTGCAGAGCAAATAACATATTCTACATTATTGTTGTCGTCGAGCTTCGGAGTCTTGGTGATGGAGAGCAATCTTTTTTCTCCCTCACCATTCGTGCACCACTCTTCCGTGTATAGCTTCCGTTTTTTTGTGAATACATCTTTGTTCCCTGCTATGCACGTCTCGGCCTCTTCTTGCGTCGCCATAATATCATAGAGGTTTTTGTTCTGCAGTGCTTTTGTTTCAACGTGGAAAAAATCGGCGTGGGCCTGATTGACCGCCCCGTATGTCTCGACATCATACAAGTACCATATTTGTGTCTCAATATTATCAAGCAGCATTTGTTGCTCTTTGTTCTTGTGATTCAATGCTTGTTCCAGTTTCTTGCGTTCGGTGATGTCCGTTGTCAGGGCCAGGATGTAGTCTTCATCGCCGACAGCCACTTTCCCGGTCCGTATCTCCACCGGAAGAATGGTTCCGTCCTTGCGGCGATGTTCCGCTTCAATCGTTATCGATTCTCCCACCGACCAATTCTTCCATTGCTTCAGAATGGCATTCTTCTGTTGGTTCACTGGGCTTGATGGGGGATGCAGATCGAACACATTGAATTCCACCAATTCTTCTTCGGAGAATCCTGTCTGTTCCACCGCAGCTTCGTTCACTTCGAAGATGGCGCCGGCAGTATCATGCAAAAATACCGCAGCCATGGATTGGTCGACCAAAGCGCGGTATTTTTCTTCGGATTGTTGCCGTTCTTGTTCTGTCTGCTTGCGGGCGGTGATTTCTCTGATCCACTCCACCGCGAACTCGACGGAACCGTCTTCTCCCGTAATCGGTAGAATCCGCAAATCCACCCAGTTCCCCTCGGCATCTTGCATTTCTTCCTTGATGGCCTTTCCGGTTTGGAACACCGTCTGTACAAGACAGTCAGGGCATACGTCGTCGCGATCGCGATAGGTGCGATAGCACTTGGAGTGCAACGACCTCTTTTTCTCGGGTACGGCCACCAGGCCGTTCCAGTTGCTGTAGATGATGTTCATCTCGGCATCCTGGATGGAAATGAGGTCCGGTATCAAAGCGAACAGTCTTTCCAACAGTTTCTCGTTCAATGGCCCCGTTCTTTTCATCATGATGTGCCTCTCCTCTCCCTTTTCGGAAATCTTGAAACATCGACTTACAAGTCTTTCCTCGCGGTACTCGAGAGCACATGGCAGCCCATGAACCAAGAAAGTCATGCATCAAGCTCATGGTGGTTATGATTGTATTTGGGCGGGTGTGACGATGAATCCCCTAGATGTCCCACATGTATATTCCCATTATAGCGCAAAACACCCATATAGCATCATCGTCGTTTCAAGAAGAATAAGGAATATCGGCGTGTCTAAAGGAAATGGGCCCATTGTATTTATTTATGTACCGTCCTTGTTCGCGGCAATTGCTTACCGGCTCCGTTAGGGTTATGTCTCTAAGCGCGGCGTCAAAACGTGCAGAGCTTGGGGAAGCATAAAAGCGATAAATGTGATGTAGCCCCAAAGATTTCCCCAAGCGGTAGGCACTTCAAGACTCCCTTCAATATATGCCGACAGGGCGTAAAAGACCGCTGTGGCGATAATACCCGCTGCCGAAACATAGCGCACAAGCGGCACGAACATAGACACGAAAAACAGGAACAACCCCAAACAATAGAGACCGAGCGACACCTGGAGCAAGATGGCTGTGGTCTCGCCGATGAGGTGCCCGAAATCGGGATTGTAATAATGCACGCTATAACTCACAAAAAACCAATACATTATGAGAAAAGGCGCAAAGGGGACAACCAGCAGGAACTGTCTTTTCCCGCGGGGAAACAGGGAGGATACGACGGCGCTGGTCAAATAGCTGGTCGCCAAGACTATGGGGAGAATCCAGTCCGATGCGCGCTGTGATTGGATGATCCAATACACACCTAAAGCCGCATACAGGACCATGGCCGCGATGAAGAACCCCGATGAACGTTGGAACGCATATCGCACAAAATCACTCCCGCACTGTTCGCTTTCGGGACGGTTCATGATAAGGTCTCACTATCACCGTATCTATTTCTGATAATAACACAAGCACTTCACCACAGAAAATGAGGCCCTCACTTCCCGGTCCCGACTCGCCCGTCTGTGGTCATGACAGCATCTACTTCTTTGGTTCGTGGGCCGTTTTCAGTTGTTCGTAACGGAGAATGAGTTCCTTCGCGATCCTTTTCAACCCTTCAAGGTCGGACACCCGGAAAAAGCGCATGAGAAGGTCATAATCGGCCGCCGAATAATCCCTCTCGGCATAACGGATGCCGAAATCGACTTTCGCGATGCGATGCTCCATATTCAACAAGGGGACGAGCGAGCGCATGACGAACGCATAGAGGAAATGATAGGCATCGAGATAATGGTCGCGGCGGAAAGCTTTGTCGATCTCTTTACGCAAAACGAACGTTCCTTGTGTGGCCCGTTCATACTGAGCCTCGGCGCGCTTTTGGATAGCGTCTTCGGAGGTGGGATCCTTGTCGACGATACCGATCGTGTCCTTCCACACGGCGACTTCTCCGTGACGGTCCCTGGCCGTGAAAGGGTCCGCGGTCGTTTGTGGGAGGATGCAGAGGTCGACATAGAACCAGGGTTCCGTATTCTTTAGGTCATAGAATTTTTGGGCGAAACCGTGCCACGTGGGCTCGGGGAGCCGCAAGGCGTCACGGATACCGAAGTGCTCGGTGAACAAGTCGTCGATCTCTTGGAACAATTCTTCCGTATCGTTTTCTGCGGCTACAATTAGCACATCGAGGTCGCTGTAGGCATCGAGCGCATCGGTCGCGGCGGAACCTCCCTCCCAGGCGGCTAACACCTTGCGATGGGCCTTCAAAAAAGCTTGCAGTTTGGCTTTGACATCGTCGCGTGTGTACATAATGCCTCCTAATTGCATATTGATTGTCTATGTTGTCTGCGATTATTCGATTAGTCAAATTTCGCGTTTCTTCCCAGTGGATACGAGCATCTTTCCCGCACCGTGGTGTCCCAAAAACTCGTAGACCCCTCCCGGTTTGACGGTGGAACCGACGTCTTTCACGGCTATTTTGCTGCCGTAGTTCTTGACGATATTTTTCACTTTCAACACGACACATCCCCGTCTATTCGCCAGGGTCGTCAAAAAAAATATCGCATGATATCTAACAAACTCATATAATTTCTTATAATCTCTCGATTATCGTCAGTAATTGATGGTATCTTACTATTATTATAGTTTAGAAACTTTCGCCATGCCATCTCTTTTTGTCAATAATCG
>PUMR01000017.1 GCA_003551455.1 Mollicutes bacterium
CCTGTGCAGGCCGTGACCAACAGTATGACAAGGACGAACAAGAATCCGGCTGCCTTCTTCATAGTTGCCTCCTAAAACGTTTTCGTCCATAGTATACCACAGTGTTGTCCCTATGATGGCACCTATGATCAGAAACACGACCATCTGCTCCATTGACAAAGCATCGGTTGATTCTCATTTGTACAGCAATATGAAAGCGGAAATCCAACAATGCCCCGCCGGGCGTTGTGAGATTTCCGCTTTTAGTGTCGGAGATAGGTTTATCAAACATGACAGCACGATACTCGGTCATCGGTAACACTGTATGGTTGGCGTCCCGATCCTAGCGGGAGTCCATGAAACTGTCCGAGGACTTCCCAAACGCATCCGGTGTCATACTCGGATAGATAGCCTTTCAACGCCATCAGTCACCGGACAGGTTCGACTCTTTCTCGAAAAGGTAGCGGTCCTTGCCCAACTCTTTGGCTCGATACATCAGTTTGTCAGCCTTGCGGAGGACATCGATACGTTTCTCCGCTTGCACGATACCGATGGAGACGGTCGTTTCCGTGTCGAATCGTTCTTTGGACATGGATCGAACGCGGGCCATGATTTCTTCGGCCATGGTTTTCACCTTTTCTTCGTCTGCAAAGAAAAGACCGACGAATTCGTCGCCACCGAGCCGATAAAACCGGTTGTACTCATCCTCATAGGATAGAAGGATGTCCGCGAAGCCACGCAGGAAATCATCACCGATGCGATGTCCTTTTTCGTCGTTCAGTATCTTGAAGTCGTCGATATCGAGATACAGGGCGTGGAAGTCGGCCATCTTGTAGCGTCTTCCGTAATGGTAATCCAGTGTGTATTTATTGAAAAGGCCCGTCAAAGCGTCTTGATGCGACTTCAAGAAGATGTCCTCCTCGGCGGCGAGATACCTGGTCACATCAGTGATGAAGATGGCGACTAGATTCTTTCTTTCGGGAAGCGGGACGATATGGAGCCTCAGCCAATAGCGACCCTTGTCGTTTTTGATGGGGAAGGTGACATTCGGTTCGTTTTTGATATCATAAATCTGGTTTCGGACATCATGGAAGTGCTCCTTTTTACCGCCGATTTCAGCAAAAGCGTTGTCATGGTCGAAACAAGCCAGCAAGTCCTTCATACCGACCGTGGGAGACTCATCTATCCCGATATAGGTGAGCGATCCGATCACGACTTCCATGAGCATGTCGTCGTCCTTGTCCAAATCGCTGAACAGGACAAGGCGGTCGTTGCGGACCAAAATCAGATCCCACCACACATCCAGATCGTATTCTTTTTGGAGCATATCGGCCATCTTCGGCAAGTATTTGTCTTTGATGGTGCTCACCTCCACCCTGAGTAAAAGATTCATCCATCATTGACCACTATAGTCTTTTGATGATTGTGTGCACGGAAAGATATACTTCATTGCAAACCATCGACCCGGGAGGCCTGAGGGGCGACACTCTTAGTGAAAGTGATAGTTCTGTTCATCCGTTATGCGTCGAAACAAACCCGCGCTCAAGGGATTCGTGAACGCGGGGGAAAGGACGGTGTGCAGCCATTGTCAGCCGACAATCATGAACACCAGGAGGCCGATGATCGCCGCCAGGATGAGGATGGTGACGATGATGTGCACCGGTCCGAGGTCATGACCGCCTTCGTTGTATCGATGGTCCACCTTGTTACGGTAGTGATAGAGATTACCTTTGTGTGAATATGGATCGGAGCCGCCGGATTTTTGATGTCTGCTCATCATGTGCAACTCCCTTCAGGATTATTGTGATGGGTGCTACCCGTTTCATATTCTTGTGGCGCAGGACGAAAGACGAGCTGTTTTCCGAGGAAGTTTATTATTCCGTGTAAATAGACAATCTATCTACGCTTACATGAGGCGCTGTTCTCGATTATCAGATATGTCATATTATATATACTTTGCATACATATTGCAAATGTGGGCTCCTTTTGCATTGCCGTGATAAGTGATTCCTCACAGGACTGAGTCCATCGTATTCCGGCCGGCCTTGTCCTTCCCCTCGTGATAATTCCGATTGAGTGCACCAAGATGGTATGAGACGCCTCCGTCCAGGCGGCCTACAACTTTGGATCACACAATATGGTCTCTCGGTTTTTGACATCCTCTTCATTATCCCATAGACGGATATTTTCGATTATAGCGCGAAACATCCATATCGGCTTCTTCGTCGTTTCAAAAGAAAAAAGAATATCAGCTTGTTTAAAGGGAATGGACCTATTGCATCTTTCCAGGTACCGTCCTTGCTCTAGGTAATTGTTTGTCAGGCTCTTCTAGGGTTATGTCTTTAAGCGCGGTGTCAACACGTGCAGAGCTTGAGGAAACATGAAAGCGATGAATAAGATATAGCCCCAAAGGTCTCCCCAAGCGATAGGGGCTTCAAGATTCCCTTCGATATATGCCGCTAGAGCGTACAAAACGGCTGCGGCGATCATACCCGCTGCTGAAACATAGCGCACCACCGGCGCAAACATGGACACGAAAAACAGGAACAACCCCAAACAATAGAGACCGAGCGACACCTGTAGCAAGATGGCCGTGGTCTCGCCGATGAGGTGCCCGAAATCGGGATTGTAATAATGCACGCTATAACTCACAAAAAACCAATATAGAATGAGCAAAGGCGCAAAGGGGACAACCAGCAAAAACTGTCTTTTCCCGCGGGGAAACAGGGAGGATACGACGGCGCTGGTCAAATAGCCGGTCGCCAAGACTATGGGGAGAATCCAGTCCGATGCGCGCTGTGATTGGATGATCCAATACACACCTAAAGCCGCATACAGGGCCATGGCCGCGATGAAGAACCCCGATGAACGTTGGAACGCATAGCGCACAAAATCACTCCCGCGCCGTTCGCTTTCGGAACGGTTCATGATAAAGATTCACTACCTCGGTTTCCATTATTGATATTACCACACTTACCTTACCACAGACAATGAGGGCCCAACTTCCCACCCCCGCTTGTCCGCCTTTATCATGACGACCTCTACTTCTTCGGCTCGTGGGTCTTTTTCAGTTGTTCGTAACGGAGCATGAGATCCTTGGCGATCCTTTTCAACCCTTCAAGGTCGGACACACGGAAGAAGCGCATGAGAAGGTCGTAATCTTCCGTCGAATAATCGCGATCGGCATAACGGATGCCGAAATCGACTTTCGCGATGCGATGCTCCATATTCAACAACGGGACGAGAGAGCGCATGACGAACGCATAGAGGAAATGATAGGCATCGAGATAATGATCGCGCCGGAAAGCTTTGTCGATCTCTTTGCGCAAAACGAACGTTCCTTGTGTGGCACGCTCGTAAAATGCCTCGGCGCGTTTTTGGACGGCATCTTCGGAGGAGGGATCCTTGTTGACGATGTCGATCGTGTCTTTCCACACGACGACCTCTCCGTGACGATCCGCGGCCGTGAAGGGGTCCTCGGTCGTTTCCGGCAGGATGCAAAGGTCGACATAGAACCAAGGTTCCGTATTCTCTAGTTCATAGAATTTTTGGGCGAAGCCGTGCCACGTGGGCTCGGGAAGCCGCAAGGTGTCAGTAATGCCGAAGTGCTCGGCGAACAAGGCGTCGATCTCTTGGAACAAGTCCTCCGTGTCGCTTTCTTCGGCCACGACCAAGACATCGAGGTCGCTGTAGGCATCGAGCGCATCGGTCGCGGCGGAACCTCCTTCCCAGGCGGCCAACACCTTGGGATGGTCTTGCAAGAAAATTCGCAGTTTGGTTTTGACATCATCGCGTGTGTGCATAATGCCTCCAGAATCCGACGGTGAAACTGACATCTTTCACTGCCGGTGTATGTAGTGTTGTAGTTCTTGACGAGAGTTTCCCTTCCAACATGATACAATAGGCAAACAATCGGTTTCAAAAAAAATAAGCCAGTAAGATCTGCCATGAAGGAATTCCGGTGCTTTGCCGGGTAGTTCTCAAAATAGCCTGGAATCCATGGCGTAGAAAACCTCTTATCTTAATTATAACCATGAGAGCCCGGGATTACCATCCCTTATTGCCGAAAACCGGCAAAGAAAGCCCTGTCACAGTTCGATGCACTTTCTGAAGATATCACCCGGGATGATCGCTTCGCCTCCCCCTGCGGCTCTGCACCGTTTTGATGAGTCTGGGGGAAATGGGCACCGGTATAATAAGGTCCGAAGCGAGGATGAAAAAGCAAGGCGAACAAAGAAACAGGTTCAAACATGCAGATTGAAAAAACGCCCATTGTTTTTCAAGAAGTGCTGTCTTGGATTGACAGATACACGTATACACATCGGCTTCTTTTGCAACACATCTGTCGATGGGAAAACTCTATCATTTATGGGGAAAATCTGAGAGAAGTGTACTATAATGGATATGAACGATTCTTGTCCTCGAGCGATGAGCGTAGCTGAACCAAAATATGAAAGGATGTTTTTCATGGGATACATCATTGCCGCCGTTGTCGGTGGTCTGATACTCATCACACTACTGTCCGGTTTCCTCACCACCACCAAAATCAGTCGTCGCAACAAGCTCAGTGATAAACCAAGTGAGCGCGATTTTGATTCCATGCGCATCACGCAACGCGCCAATCCTTATCGGCATCGTCCCAGAAGATGAGTCCTGATGAACCAAAACACCCTGCCTCGCTAAAAGCCAGGCAGGGTGTTTCATTTGGATAACACCGTGTCCGCTCCCTCCGTCCGATCATTTTCGACGGGACGGTTCGTGATCGTTTGTATTTTTTCCTCATACATAAATTTTCTTGTTGATATGATGTCCCTTCAAGGTGACTTATCACAACAGATGGAATCGTTTCTTTGAAAACGACCGCCCCACAGGACGGTCGTTATTGATGCGAATGATCCAGAAAGCCTTCAAGTGATGTTCTTGTTCAACTTCAAGTCGTCGACAAGGGAATAGATCCGGGCCGTGTCAAGTTTGAACAGAGTGAGAGCATCCGGTTCGCCTTTGCGGATGGGTTTCATCGGAAAGGTGTCGCGGCCGTTGTGGATGGCGAGATAGAGTCTGCCCTTTTTGAAGGCGAAGGCGATGTTCCCCGGATGGAGTCTTTCGATTCTCATGAGCGCTTCCATGAAATGCGGGGTGAGGATGTAGAAGGCGGTCTGTCTGTCGGTGGCGTAGGTGTCGAAGGTTTTGTTGAAGCGGACGCTCTCGAGTTCGACTTCGTCATAGACCCCCTTTTCTTGCGGGTCGTAGTTCTCCAAGACCATCACTTGTTCGTCTGTCTCCTTATGAAAATCGAAAGCGAAAACCCTTTGTATGAATGGTGAAACCACGATCCAACGAAAAGTGAAGTCCGCAATCAAGATATACAACTTGGAAAAATGCAGGTCCGGAAGGACTCCAAACCGTTCTACAGAGCCAACTCAACCAACCATTGAGAAAAGCAACTTACCGTTTATCGCCAAAACATACGTGCTATACTATACTTAAGCCTGAGGTGATAACATTGGACACAAAAAAAATCGGTCAGTACTTGTTGAAGAAGCGGAAAGAGGAAGCGAAGACGCAAAAGGAAGTGGCTCACGAACTAGGCGTGACCTACCAAGCCGTATCACGGTGGGAAAACGGTGACAGTTTGCCGGATATTGAGACGTTGTGTATGATCGCCGACATGTACCATGTTTCGCTCGATGAAATCTTGCAGCGTGACGGCGTGGCGGATGAGAAGAATTACATGCCGATCATAGTTGCTATGAGTGCGATGGTTTATGTCATCGCGGCCATCATGTTCATCGTCATCCATAGTCTGTGGATTCCTCTCGTTGCCGGCGCCGTCTTCATCATTCTGTTGATGGGGGGAGCCTTTCCGGCCAACATCTACTACTTCACACAAATCAAAGACCGCACAAAAAGAGATGCATACCTATACATGGCATCGTACTTGCCGGCTGTCATCGGTGTCATTATTGTATTGACTCTTCTTCTGTAGTAGCGGAGGACCTTTGTGTCGGCTCACAGGGGATTTCTGTTGATTCTCAGGGGCGAACCAGTCATGCGAAGGACAATGTAAGCCTCATACCACACACACAGAACCATCAAACCGCAGCGAGGAATCTTCCCCGCTCAATTGAAGGGACTGTAGGAAATTGTTTTTTCGCCCTGTTTGTGCTACAATGCAGGTGTCAAAATGTGTTTGTTTGAACATACGGTGATTAGACAGGCTCGCACCTACGCTTGCGTATGGACGAGCCTTTTATATTTAAAAAAATCAAGAGGGGGAAAGCAGAATGATTCAGAAACGATTGGGCACCTTATTGTTCTTGGCATTGTTTGTCACCATGATTGCGGGATGTGACTTGGTCGACGACATCCCCGATATTCCGGACATCCCCGGTATCGGCGAGGGCGAAGACATCTCCGACGATATCACCCACGAGTTGACCGTCGAGTATGATCTCGCCACCTATTCGCTCTACACTTCGACACTCGACTATGAGGAGACGGAAACTGAGTTTACCGCTTATCTTGCAGATGAAGGCTATACCGAAGTCGACGATGAAGAAGTGGACCAGTCGTTCTTCATCCAGTATGGAGACGGAACGCAGGCCGGCGGCTCACTTTATGAAGACGACGACCATTACCTCTATGTCTATATGACCGTGGGAGAGGAAGGCGGATCCATCTACACCGTCGGCACGACCAAAGAGAACTATGAAGGCTACAAGGAAGGCGATTTGGACGAAGGTCAGTTGGACGATGACGACGATGACCCCGACGAGGATCCCGTCCCCGACGAAGACACGGTCGAGGGAGAGGAAATCCCCGATCTGGAACGCTATCCCGGAGCCGTCATGGTCAGACATGACAAAGTCGTCGTTGAAAATGAAACAGAATACTTCATCGAATATCTCGTCGAAGGCGATTTGGCTGATGTGTATGCGTATTACGAAGAAGAACTCGAAGCGGCATGGGATATCGAAGACCGCTGGCTCGTTCCGGGCGAAGAGGGAATGTTCATCGCTTATCTTGGTGATGCATATGGCCTCACCCTCGCCATCGAGATTGAAGACGATGAGCTGGATGTCATCCGGATTCATGTCTATGCGAGCGAATACCACATTGATGAGTGAGGGATTGTAGAAGATGCCTGGTTATGTGAGACGGCAGATACGCCGTTATGTGCGCAGGGCGGTCGTGATTGTGATCGTGGCTATCGCCGCACTTGTGTATTGGCTTTTTTTCACCTGAGGAAATCGTGGTGGTTTTTCTGGCAGCGCACCTGTGATAGAAAGATGTTCAAAGCTATTGTCTCGCCTTGGTAACACTCGTCCTCCAAGGGGCCGGCGAAGATGGTATCTTAAAACTATGATTGTAGGATGAGACGTCCGACAAGCCCTTTATAAATATGGGTGGCGATTATAAGGTATATGCCGGATGCATCGCTTGATGACTGTCGCGCGGACGAATTATCGAGCGAAGCGTTCGATGCGGACAAAACCAAACCCTTGGACACATAAAGCGATAGAAAGCAACCTAGTTGAAGAAGCACCCTTCCTTGAATGCGTTATAACAAGGTAAGGGTGCTTCTTTTCAAATGAGCCATGCTCTCTCGAAATGTCTAATGACAACCCTCTTGCAGAACTGTACAATCCCTCAGTATGTATGTTATGAGACATGCGAAACAGCCTAGGGTGGTGGTACATATTGGTTGAAATAGTTCAGTTCACCCCGCCCGTTTGATAGATGAGCAAAACACAGAATGCGACTTTGATCGGACTGTATCCTTTAAACATTCGTACCATTAGAGCACACATTTGTGTCCCTGATCCACCAATATCAGAACAAGCTGAAAAACCGGGTACGGAAAGGGGGGCTGATGCAAGAAAAGGTTTGGAGATTCATCATTTCCTACCGGATGCGCTATCTCCACCATCTCATTATGGCACATATGGTCTGTATTTTGATGTATAGATTGTTTATAATAGGATTAGGCATCATAGATCGACAAGGCTCACCGTATGACATAATCGCCAATTGACTGTACCACACTTACCATTCCGATGACCGTTCAAGTGATCATTGCGAAAGAGGTGGGACAATGACCAAGAGAGGAAGACTTTTTGTTATTTTCGGACTTGTCTTGACCCTTGTCGGCATCCTTTTGATTCTGGTCGGACTTCTGCTCATATTGCAGAGTTGCACTCGTGAAAGTCAATACGACGATTTCATTTACATCCGGCGGATGGCGATGCCGATCATCATCGAATATACCGGGGATGCCGATCATGTCATTGTCCCCGAGACCATCAACTCCATACCCGCGGGGTTCAAAACGGATGTTTTCCAAGGGAACGACACCATCGAGACGTTGGAGGTATACACCAGAAGTATTCCCGATTACGCTTTCAAGGACATGCCCAACCTAAGAATGCTCTCCATACCCAATGTGCAAGATTTCGGAAAACACCCCCTCCAAGGCGTGGAAACATTGGAGACACTCACCACCCGGGGAACGATGCGATTGCATGAATGGTTCGGATCATCGTCTGCCGACATCCCTCTCAGTCTCACGACCATCCACATCGCGGCGGGATCGGTGAGTTTTTCTGTCACGGAGCGCATGTTCCATGGGGCGAGTGGTGTGAAGGAAGTGACATTTTCCGAGCAAGTCCGCTCTTTGGGCGATGAAGCCTTCACCGAAAGCGGCATCGAGACGCTGCGATTCGCAAAAGAGAATGAACTGCAAAGATTGAATCCCGGAGCTTTCGGCTCGGCGGACCATCTCGTGAAGGTCGATTTAGGAATTGGCAGTGATTTTTTGGTTGTCGAGGCGAATACTTTCGCGGGGCTCGAGAACTTGCGCGAAGTGCGGCTTCCCGCAAGCGTCGAAACAATTCAAACGAACACCTTTTCTTCGACCGCCCTGGAAACACTCGTCCTCCATAGGGCCAACGAAGATGGCATCACGGAACTCGAAGCGTGGGACGAGGCGTCCGACATGCCCTTTTATGGCGTGAGTGACGATTTCAAGGTGTATGTGCCGGATGAAATGTTAGATGATTATCGCGCGGACGAACTATGGAGTGAAGCAGTCGGTGCGGACAA
>PUMR01000050.1 GCA_003551455.1 Mollicutes bacterium
TGGTATGGGGCTATAGCTCAGCAGGGAGAGCGCTAGCATGGCATGCTAGAGGTCACGGGTTCGAGCCCCGTTAGCTCCAGAGATTGTCCTTGACACCGCGGACCGGAAAGGTCCGCGGTTTTTTTCGTTGTGCTTCCGCCCTTTCTTCACCGTAAGGCTTCATGTATAATGAAGGCAGAAGAACCCTCCGAAGGAGTGATTTTCGTGAAAGACATCGGCAAATGCTTCATGGAAGGAACCCGTTTCGAGAACCTCGAACCATCCGACCAGATGGAAGGTAAAGATGCCCCCGCGCTCAGTTGGCTCCACGAGGGCGAGACCATCGCCCTTCCCGACCCAAAAGAACTATCCGTCGGCGACATCAAGCTTTGTGACGCGATCAAAGAGCGGGAGAGCGTGCGCGCCTACAAGGACGATTCCCTGTCTTTCGCCGAATTGTCCCACACACTCTGGGCCACACAGGGGGTGCGCAAGAAAGGGAAACATGTGGCACTCCGGATGGTCCCCTCGGCGGGCGCCCGCCACGCTTTCGAGACCGTCCTTTACGTCCGCAATGTGGAAGGACTCGAAAAGGGACTCTACCGCTATCTTCCCTTTGAACACGCTCTGGCTCCCTGGGACACACCGGATGATGTCGAAAATCTCCTGGTCGATGCCTCTCTCGGGCAAAAAATGCCCGGCCGGGCGGCTGTCACCCTCATCTGGGTCGCGGATGTCTACAGGATGTATTGGCGCTATGGCGAACGCGGTTACCGCTATCTCCATCTCGATGCCGGCCATGTGTGCCAAAACCTCTATCTCGTCGCCGAACAACTCGATTGCGGGACCGTCGCCATGGCCGCCTTCGATGATGCGAAGATGAATCGGCTTCTCGGTCTTGACGGCGAGGACCGTTTCGTCATCTATCTCGCCCCGCTCGGCAAGATTTGACCTCGTAGGAGGCGTCCCGGGCCTTCCCGCAAACTTTGATTTCCCCCCTTTGCATATCGAAGAAATCTGTTATAATAGGATAGGCTCGGGACGTGGCGCAGTTTGGTAGCGCACTTGCATGGGGTGCAAGGGGTCGCAGGTTCGAATCCTGTCGTCCCGACCACAAGCCGAAAAAACCGCCGGATCTCCGGCGGTTTTTTTATATGGTGTATGGACGGCTCATTCGTCGAGGAAGTATTCGAGGGCTTTTTGGAACTGGGTGTCATTCGCGCGGTCGGTGCGATAGGCCAGATAGGCCTCATTCATGCTTTTCGCGGTTGTGCTGTCAATCTCGCCCGTCACGGGAAGCCCCTTTTCGTCCTGATATGTTTCCACGGCTTCCACGGTGCATTCACCGTAGTAACCGTCCGTCCGCACATCATGACCCAAGGCCTTGAGAATCCGCTGGGCGTTTTCGTTGTGGATGCCGACCGTGTCGAAAACAAGGGCTTCGCCGTCGGGCAAGAAGATGCTGTGCGCTCGGAGCAAGGGGTTTTGTTCCATATGTATGGTGGGAGCGATATGATCGTAATCGCCTTCCCCTTCGTGGATCCAGTTTGCTTCCGGCGTGAGCCAGCGGGCATAGGTCAGATTCAGCGTGCTGCCCGTGGAAAGCGTCACGCCGCCTTGGATGGTGCCTTTGCCGAAAGTGGGGGTCCCCAGGGCGTCATAGCCGCCCTTTTCCATGAGCGCGCCGGCGAGAACCTCGGAGGCGCTCGCACTTCCGCCGTTGATGAGGGTCAGGATGTCATAAGGTTTCGTTTCGGTGCCACTCGCCCATTGTGCGGGATATTCGTAGATTTCGGCATAGAAGAGCGGAAGGTCACCTGCCGGCAAGAACATGTCGGCGATCCGCCGGACGGCATGGAGATAGCCTCCGGAGTTGTTGCGGACGTCGATGATGAGGCCGTCGATGCCGATTTCGTCTTCAAAATGGTCCAAAGCCCCCTCGACGATACCGGGCGTGGCGCTGCCGAAACTGTTGATTTTGAGATAGCCGACAGTCTTGTCATCGAGATGCACGACTTCGTATTCCGCGCTCGGGTTCGGAATCCTTGTGCGCACCATGGTGAAGAAGAGCGTTTCGGGGACGGCGGTCCTTGAGACTCCCACCTCGACACTCGTGCCTTCTTCACCGAGCAATTTGAGGAGGGTGTCGGTGAAGGAGAAGGGGCGGACATCTTCGCCGTCCACATGGGTGACGACATCCCCCGGGAGGAGTCCCGCTTCCTCGGCGGGAGAATCGCTCCAGACCTTGCGGACGACCACGTTGTCGTCGACGTTTTCCACGGCGACGCCGATGCCGACGAAGTCCTCGCCGAGACCTTCGCTGAAACGTTCGGCCTCTTCGGGCGTCATGTAAGTGGTGTAAGGATCATCGAGTGCCCGGATCATGCCCCGGAGCGCACCTTCGTAGAGGGTTTCCTCGCCGACACCTTTGTAATGCCAGTTGAGAAGCAAGTTCATGACTTCCTTCAGCAACTCTTCATCGTATACCGTCGTTTTCAGTTCAATCCAATGGAAATGGAGCGTCATGTCGGAGGTCACGGGTTCGCCCTCGCGGTAGGGCTTGTTGAGACCTTCGTCCTTGTAGATGCCTTCGAGGACATGTCCCTCCTTCTCGAGAGCGGGAATTTCCAAAATGTCGCCGTGGGTCACCTCTATGGGGTCCGGTTCCGGTTCCATACCGGTGATGAAATCCACGGTGTAGGATATCGCCTCGAACAAGGGCTTCACGACAAGATTCTTGGTGATGTCCTCCAAATCGACGTCCCAACCCAGGAAATCGTGTCCCGTCTTGGTAGGAGGTTCGATTTCATAGGCGTCCTCGCCATGGGGGACGAGTTGCTTGTAGTGGAGAGCGCCAACGGCATCCTTGAAATTCACAGTCCGGTAGGTGAAACGGACGTCGATTTCGATCGAGCTGCCGTCGGTGTGGGTGACGACGAGACGGTCGTCCTCTACGGCGATGCTTTCCACCGGACGTGCATCCGCGTATGATTGCAGCGTGACGGACGTCTTGTCGGTGAAACGGATGATGAGCCGGTCGTCATCATCGAGTTCCAATCCTGTGATTCCCCGCGTGCCGTCCGCATCGGGAATCGTGATCTCCTCCTGGGTGCCGTCGGAGTAGACGACGACGAACATGCCGTCATCGGGGACGATGTCTTCGACATGGACCCGTTCTTCGGTTCCGCAGGATGAGAGGGCCAAAGCCGACAGTACAAGGGACAGAAAGGAAAACATTCGAAAAATTGTCCGCATGGTCATTTCCTCCATGAACCGTTATCATGTTCTTTTCTGGATGTGATGAAGAAAGCGGGCATCGTCAAAACGACGCCCGCTTGTTTCGCTCAGTCCTTCAGGCTTTTCAAGGCCTCCAGGATGGCGTCTTCCTCCAAGAGGTCGAAGAAGTCGAGTGCGGCATCGACCGTGATACCGTATTCGATACTCTCGAAGTCCTCGTTCGTGGCGACGTTGGGAGAGCTCATGACGATGATGGCGCCGCTCGGCAGAATGTTCGTGGTGATGGAGGCCGCACCTCCGGCCGAATCCTGACCGATGATGGAAGCGATGCCCATCTCCTGGGCGATTTGCACCATCATGTTGCCGGCGCTGTAGGTGATCGGTGAGGAAAGGATGTGCCATTCGTAGTCCTCTCGCGCTTCCACGTCGGATCCGTACCACCAGGTGCTCATCGAGCCGTCGCCTGCGTTCAAACGATGCATGGGGATGGGGTCATCCGTCATGTAGCCGAGAATCTGGATCATCGTGCCGACGATGCCGCCGGTATTGTAGGTCAAATCGACGATGATCTCTTCCACGGTGCCCTTTTCGTCGATCGCTTGCATGACCGTTCCGAATTTCTCGGGGATGGTGTCGTCGAAAGCGCTGACGGGGATGCGGGCCACACGTCCGTCGTCGTAATAGACGACACTGTCGGCATCAAGGACCGAAGAATCCTCCCCTTGCCTCTCATCGGCCAGATAGTCGTCTTGGATGTCCCAAAGGCGGAAATAGAATGTGCGGCTACGTCTGCCCAACTGCCCGATGTCGAGGGGATAAGGGTCGAAGTCGGGACTGTAATGACCCGGCATGCCGAAGGATGTGTGCAAGTCGTCAAGGTCGAGCGTGAGCTCCAGGAGGGCATAATAGTGGTCGTCGTCTTGCGTCTTGATTTTTTCCGGGTTGAAGACATCATAGTAGGTTTCCACATTTTGATCTTCTTGCAAACCGTAGAAATGGTCGAAAGAGAACACGAGGAAATTGTAGGTGGAAAAGAGCATGTTTTCCGTCATGTTCCTTCCCGCGAAAGAACTGTCGAGAAGGGTTTCCTGAACATCGGGGTCGTTACGTTGATAGGTGTCGAATCCGTATACGGCATCACCGTTGTAGTACACATCATACATCGACCCGGAGAAGAAGAGGTTGGCAAGGTGCAAAGGCATCAGGTAACGGCCACCTTGCCGCAACACGTTCAGGCGGTAGTGTTCGAAATCGAAAACCACGGGATCGAGGAGCTGTTGTTCGTAGTCGAGGACTCTGAGGTCCTGACCGAAATCGGTCTGGGTGGCTTGTTGGAACGAGGTGAAGAAACCATACTCGTTCGTCACGGCGTAGTTTTCGGCGAAATTGATGATGAACGTGTAGGCGGTGTCTTCGTAGAGTTCGCTGTCATAGACGACACGGTTGTCGATGATGAGGAGATCACCGTCTACTTCGATGTCGAGGACCTCGAAGATGATGGCCCCGTCCTTCTCGCCGCCGTCAAGGAGTTCCAGGAACTCCTTGACATCGACATAGGGCAGACCGCGGGTCTCGAAGGTGTAGACCGTGAGCTCGGAGTCTTCCAACAGGTACTCATCGGCCAGATTGATGAAATCCAAAGACTGTGGGGAAGGGAAGCCCGGTCGGGAAAGAGCTTCGACAGTCACGGGGAGGAGGAAGTCTTTTTCGACATCGTCATAACGCATTGAGGCCTCCATGTTGACTTCGAGATCGCCGGTGCGGTGGAGTGGGGGATTGATGAGGCCTTTGTCGGAGATTGTCGAGGTGTCGGTGGATTGCCAGCTGATAGTGACATCGTTCCAAGTACTGGGGAGGGTAAGGTCGGCCGACAAGGGCGCATCAACCCAATCGATGTCTTCGATGGCGTCCAAGAAGGCCGCCACGGCCTGTTCTTCGGCTTCGGTGTAAGCAAGGATGTGGACGTCGAAATCCTTCTCAACAGTGAAACCGCCGCTTTCCAACGTGACGGTGAGGGTCGCGTCCGTGTCACCTTCATCCTGCTCGGGGCGCCAAAGCCGGTTGTCTTCGGCCAGAAGATGATTGGGGGTTACGCTCCATGAAGCATCGAAACCGCCCACCGTCTTCGGGAGGTAGAAGGAGCTTTCGACGGTTTCATCGATTTCTAGCGAATCGAGCGCATCGTTCAGTTTCGCAAGAATCTCGGGTTCGGATTCGGACAGCAGGGTGAGGGGGAAATCCTTGGATTCTTCCATACCTTCTTTTTTCAATATAAGCGTCAATGTGACTTCCTGGTCGCCTTCCGCGGCCGTTGGGCGTTCGAGTTTGCCGAAACGGTCGAGGTGGGTCTCATCACTCACCGCCCAATCCGCGGCGAATGTTTCGACAAGTCGAGGAAGATCGATAGAAGAGGAAATTTCTTCTTCGATTTCCAAAGTGGCGAGGGCATCCTGTAGATTTTCGCGGATTTCTTCTTCGGTATAAGCGATGAGCATGACGGTGAACTCCCGCTCCGCCTCGTATCCATAGGCGGAAACGGTCGCAGTCAACGTGACGGTCTGGTCCCCTTCCTCGAGTCCGGGGCGTTGCAGATTGCCTTCGTCATCCAGGCGCTCGTCTTCGTCAATCGACCAATCAATCACATATCCTCCTGCCGTGAGCGGGAGTTCGATAGACTCGTCCGTCTCGTCCGGAAGGGTGAGTTTATCCATCCATTCGTCAATCTCGTCGGCGATGAAATCCGCCGAACGAGAAAGGAGTTTGATGGAGAATTGTTCGGATCGGGAGAGGTAGCCTTCCACAAGTTCGACTGTGAGGGTGAGGTCGACATCATCCTCTTCAGGTCCCGGAGGAACGACATGGTTGTCCCCGGTCAGAAAAGTTTGCTCATCCGCCGACCAAAAGGCTTGAAAGTCACCGACAGTCTCGGGAAGGGAGAAACTGCTCTGGGTTTCACTCTCGAGATCCAGATTGTCAATGGCGGCATCCATGGTATCCAGGACTTCCTCCTCGCTGAAGGCGAGAACGGTGAGCTCATATATGAACGTGTCACTGACGGACCCTTTGTTCAGGGTCAGATAGAGGGTCACGTCTTGGTCTCCTTCAATGTAACGGGGCCGAACGACATTGCCCGTCTCGTCCAAATGCGTGTCGTCATCCACCACCCAAGTCGTTTCGAATCCGGCGAGCGTTTCCGGGAGTGTGATGTCTTCGTCTATTTCCGCTGCCGGATCGAATTCGAGAGCCGCCTTCCGCAAGACTTCAAGGTTTTCGTCCTCAGTCCATGCGAGAATCGTCAGCGAAAAGTCTCGCGATTCCTCGATATCGTCTTCACTGAGTGTCGCCGTCAAAACGACGTCGACATCGCCCGTGTCGTAATCCGGCCGGGTCACTTCACCGGTCGGATCGATATATGTGTCATCGTCGACGGACCAAGTGATTGCATAACCGGATATTTCATCGGGAAGAGCAAGAGATTCGTCTGTCTCAGAGATGATGGTGATTTCCGCGAGGGCATCTTGCAAATCCTCGCGAATGTCCTCTTCACGATCGCAACCTTGAAGCGCGAATGCAAATGCCACAAGCAGTAACAAAGTGATCCGCTCGATGAAGCTGATAAGCTTGATTTTCATGCTCGATATCCACCTTCCTGTTCACTCTTGGGATAGCATCATGTTATCACGGTTCATGTAGCCTATCAAGAGGGCATTTATATGGGATACTCGCATGTGCAGGTTGTGCTTTCCATAAATTGCATGGGAGGCGAACGGATCGAGAAACCGCCAATACCATCAAACTGTATGGGTTTTGTGTATTTGCAATCATTCTAATTTACCATTTCTTGGCAATCGTTGTCTGTATATATTAAATAGGGTCTGTTGATTTTCGCCCTGTTTTTTAGAATCTTGGTCGTTCCTCTTCGTATACGTGCTCGATTTCGTTGTGATCTACGGGTAAAAAGTGCGTTTCAAGCGCGTTTGAAAACGGCGTAAAGGAAAGAAGCTGGTTGAGGTTCATCACGAAAAAGACAAGCCCGATGCTCGCTTTCTGTGATTCCGGGAGTTTCGTCATCAGTTTCGACAACCCGTACTTTGTCTTGGCGACGCCGAAGACGCCCTCAATCTCTTGACGTTTCTTGAAATCGGTCTCCTTGATTCGCTTTTCCTCTTGTTCGTCCTTATCTTTCCTGGGCCGCCCGAGCGGCTTGCCGCTGAGGCGGATGCCCAGGTTCCTGCAGTAGGTCTTGTTGATCCGGGTCTGATAGATCTTGTCCGCCCGGATGGCTTCCGGATAGACACCGTGAAGCGTCTTGTACTTCTCGACCAAGCTCGGCACTGTGCTGCTTTCGTTGAAGTTGTCGAATGATATCTCGTCCAGGTGGATGAAGCCGTTGATCTTGCTGACGGCGATCTTGGGTCCGAACTCATAGGGTCTTCCCGCCTTGCCCCTCACAATGCAGCGGATGTGGGGCTGGTGGAGATTCACGATGCGGTCGGCATGGCGCTTGGTCCTCGTCTCATACATGGTCTGTTGCTGGTCGTGGACAATCCTGCAGGTCTCGAGTCTCTCAAGCTGGTTGTCATCAAACTGGTAGGTGCCTTCTTCAAGTTTCGTCTCGATCGTCTTCAGGTTGCGGCGGATGTATTGGAGCTGGGCTCTAAGGGCGGCCCTGCGTTTCGCATTTGACAGCCGTTTCGACTTGGCGGCGGACAGGTAGTCTTTTCTGGCCTTCTGCCGGTAGGTTCTCGGCTTGGATGTGTCGCCGCTGGCCGCGTACCCTTCGTCGATGAGCTTCTCCGCTTGGATCCGGGTCTCATTCAGGAGCTTCAAATCCGTCGGATAAGTGATGTTGACCGGCACCGCCGTCGCGTCGATGGACATCGACCCCTGGTGGGTCCTCTCGCCGGCGTCCCGCTTGGTGATCTTGTGATGCTTCAGGAGTGTGTCGATCATGTCCTTGGCAGTGTCGATGCCGATGAGTTTCCGGTATTTGGACAGGAGTGTGAAATCGAACAGGGGCTCCATGATATAGCGATCAAGTCCGAGGAAGTATTGGATTATCGGGGTCTCCATGATGACTTCAATCGTCTCCCGGTCGGAGAGGTTCTTCTCCGTCTGGACAATCAATGCACCGATGATGTGCCTGACGGGAATCGCGTTCCTTCCGCAGTCCTCGAAAAGCGGGCTGAGGATCTCTTCAATCTCACGCCAGGGCATGAGCTCACGCAGTTTATACCATTTGCTGGATGGAATGATGAGTTCGGATGGAAACATATCAAGGTCGAGTCGGTTTTCGGTCATGGTCTGCATTGGAACCTCCGAGGTACAATATTTTCAGGTGCACGGTTTTACGCTAAAAACACGTCAAACTCTTGCACTTATTATACCACGAAATGCCGTTTTATGGCTTGGTTATTATGTTTTTTCGTTTATCAACAGACCCTAAATAATGTGCCTATAAAGAAAGCTCAATTTCTTTATAAACGATTTACCCGCTTATTAGCGGTTAGAATTAAATTATCACAACTATTATTGACGTCTTTTCGTTAATCAATGTATATTGATTAAAA
>PUMR01000059.1 GCA_003551455.1 Mollicutes bacterium
CCTCACATTCAGCTTGGAAGGCTGAGGTTCTACCATTAAACTACACCCGCCCTTTGTCCAAGCGCTCATATGATACCATGAACCGCGCGAGACTGTCAAGCCTCACACGAAGGGTTTTTCTCTTTCGGAAAGCGCCCGAGTACGCGCATCTTGGCACTTTTCGCGCGGGGATTCTCTTCCGTTTCCGCAGGCGTCGGGCGGATGACTTTCTTGTGCACCAGGAAGTAGTCCGGCTCCTCTTTCGGCATGGTGGGCAGTCCCTCGGGGTGGGACACGGTGGCGGCCTCCTTGAAAAGACGCTTCACGATCTTGTCCTCCAAAGAATGGAAGCTGATGACGACGATCCTCCCCCCCGGCTTCAACATGTCGATCGCGTCCGCCAAACTCTCCTCCAAGGCCGCGAGTTCATCGTTCACCGCGATCCGCAAAGCCTGGAAGGTCCGCTTTGCGGGATGTCCGGGAGAATGGAGCGCCTTCGCCGGCATGGCGGCCTTGATCGCATCCACCAATTCGAGCGTGGTGGAAAAGGGTTTCTCGCGGCGCCGCCTGACGATCTCTTTGGCGATCCTCGGGGCGAAACGCTCCTCGCCGTATGCATAGAGGATCCTTTTGAGTTCACGCTCATCCCGGGTGTTCACGATATCTTCCGCGGTCAAAGACGCGCTTTCGTCCATGCGCATGTCCAAGGGGCCGTCGAAACGGTAGCTGAAACCGCGGGCGGCGTCATCGAAATGGAAACTCGAGACCCCGAGGTCGTAGAGGACACCGTCGACAGCCTCCACGCCCTCTTTCGCCAAGGTGGCGCGAAGGTGACGGAAGTTCGCTTTGACGGGGACGAAAGCTTCATGGCCCCCGAGTCTCTCCTGGGCCCTGCCCATGGCTTGGGCATCCTGGTCGAGACCATAGAGACGTCCACCGGAAAGCTCTCGGATAATCGCTTCCGCGTGGGAGGCGCCGCCCAGGGTGCAATCCACATAGGTCCCCCGGGGACGGATGGCGAGGTGGCGGATCGCTTCTTCGAAAAGGACGGGTTTGTGCTCCATGGCGGACGTTCCTTTCATATAAAAGAAAAACGCTTGGAAAAGCGCTTCTTTCGACACCTACTCCTTGGTTTCACCGGATTCGGCATCAACGGTTTCTTCTGTCTCTTTCTCTTTGATGACTTCGCGACCTTTGTAGTGGCCGCAGGATTTGCAGACGCGGTGGCTCAGTTTCATCTCGCCACAATTCTCGCAAACGACCATGCCGGGCATGTGGAGTTTGTAATGGGTACGGCGTTTGCGTTTCCGCGTCTTCGAGGTCCTTCTTTGCGGAACGACAGGCATTTCGTGGCCTCCTAACTTTTGTACTTCTCGAGTTCTTTGAGTTCGGGACGCGTACGTTTCTTCTTCTTGTCCCATTCCTCGCTCGAGGGGAAGCGTTCATCATCCACGTGGTCGGGATGGATGACCCGCATCGGTTTTTCCAAATATATATTAGACCATATCACGGGCAATAAGTCAATAGTGATTCCCTCGATCTGACGGTATTCGTCCTTCTCGTCATGCGAAAATGTCTCGACGACAGTGAAGTCGAGGTCGAGGTCGACGGGTTTCAGCGTCCGGGCACAGGCGACGGTGAGGGTCGCCTTGATCGCGAGGTCGAAATGATAGTACTCGTCGTTCTCTATGTCGATTTCGCCCTTGACGAGCGCCGAAGACACGGACAGGATGTCTTCGTCTTCGGGAAGGAAGTCGCTGACATCGACCGTGGTCTCGAATGTGGGTTCTTGATGAAACTTCTTTTTCAGTTCGTCGACGGTGAATTTCATCATGGTCTCACCCCCCGAGGGATACGCCTACGATTATAGGTTCTATTGAACGGAAAGTCAAACATAAGGTATAATGAAAGCCATGAAAGGAGTGGCCGCCATGAAGGCTCTCGGTGTTGTCGTGGAATACAACCCCTTGCATCATGGGCACATCTATCATCTGGAGAAGGCCAAGGAACTCGCGGAGGCCGATATCGTCATCGCCGCCATGAGCGGCAATGTCGTCCAGCGGGGAGAATTCTCGCTCACCGACAAGTTCGCAAAGACCCATTGGGCGCTCGCGGCGGGCATCGACCTCGTGGTGGAGATTCCCGGCGTCCTCGTGCTCCAGAATGCGGACCGGTTCGCCTTGAGTGCCGTCGACATCCTCGACAGCCTCGGGGCGGAAGAGATCGTTTTCGGCAGCGAGTCGGGCGATATCGAACGACTGCGGTTCATCGCCGAACTCCTCCGGACCGATGCCTACAGTGCGGCCTTGAAGGTCCATCTCGAAAACGGGGAGAGTTTTCCTTCGAGCGCCGAGAACGCGCTGAAGGAACTCACGGGCACGAGTCTCGCGCTGAGTCCCAACGACATGCTCGGCATCCAGTACCTGCAAGCCATCCACCATCTCGAAAGCGATATGCGGGCTCGTGTAGTGCGGAGGATCGCCGCGGGCTATCATGACGAGTTCGACGAGAAGAAAGACATCCAGAGCGCGAGCGCCATCCGCAAACGGCTGCTCGAAGGGGGCGCCTATGCCGAAAGCGTCCCGCCGTACGTGCGCTCGTCTTTGGAAAAGCAGACACCTCTCCATTGGGAGAAAGCCGCGCACCTCCTATCGTATCGCTTGCATCTTCATACTTCTTCTTCCTTGCAAGAGGTCTTCTCGTTCGAAGAGGGGCTCGAGAACCTCTTCTTGAAGAACCGGGATTTCCGTAGTTTCTCCGACTTCTTGGCGGGCATTGCGACGAAGCGCTACACGCAATCGAAAATCAAGCGGTCGGCGATGCACGCTCTATTGGATGTGCAAAAGGACGACATCGACACCTTCCGCACTCCCTATCTCCGCATCCTCGGCATGAGTGAAAAGGGTAGGTCGCATCTCGGCGCAATCAAGAAGGGTCTCGGCATCCCCCTCTTGACAAAAATCCGGCGGGAGAGACACCCCTACCTCGATCTCGACCTCCGGATCTCAAGAATCTATGGACTCCTCGCCGCAACGGACATCTACAAACAGGAGTTCGACCCGGTGATTTGCGGATAGTGTCTCATTTGCGAAATGATGCGCTTTACCCTATAATGGCCCTGGTGATGCCCAGTGAATGAAAAAGACAGAATCAAAGAGAGACTCTCCCTCATCAAGGATCCCACCAATGAACGCACACTCGGTGAGAACGAAGCGTTCAGGCACATCGGCCTCGATGACGAGAAACGCTCGGTCACCGTCCTCGTCGGCATCGCGAATGGGGACGACCAAACCGCCAAACAGAAACTCAAGCGGGAAATCGCGACCGTCCTCAAACGCGAGATGGGCTATGACGGTGTGAGCATCGACTTCGAGCCCCTGAAGAAAAAGGACAGCATCCTCGGGAAAGGCGAGAAGGTCAAATACATCGGTGTCGCGAGCGGCAAGGGCGGTGTCGGGAAGTCGACCGTCGCGGCGAATCTCGCCTTGGCTCTCGCGCGCATCGGCAAGAAGGTCGGCCTCATCGACGCCGACATCTATGGTGCGAACATGCCGGTGATCCTCGATATGCCCATCACGCCGCCGAAAAGCGATGCCGAAAAACGGATCGTGCCTTTTGCGAAACACGGCATCGAGGTCATCTCGACCCAGTTCTTCATGGATGAGGGGAAACCCCTCATGTGGCGGGGGCCGATGCTTTCGAAAATGTTGAACCACTTCTTCTATGATGTGGCCTGGGATGAGGACATCGAATACCTCATCATCGATCTGCCGCCCGGGACGGGCGATGTGGCGATCGACATCCAACGGCTCATCCCCGAATGCCGCATGCTCATCGTGACGACACCGCATCCGAGCGCTTCCAGCGTCGCCGTGAAGGCCGGTTTCATGGCGAAAGAACTCAAGCACGACCTTCTCGGCGTCATCGAGAACATGAGCCATTTCGACCATCAGGGCGAGACGCTCCACATCTTCGGCAAGGGCGGCGGCGAAGCGGTCGCCGAGAAACTGAAAACGAGTCTCATCCAGAAGATTCCGATCGCCCAGCCGGAAAGCGGCCATCACAGTCTCTTCGGCATGGAAGAGGAGGTCGGCGTCATCTATCTCGGCCTCGCCAACAAACTCGTCAAGACCCTCTCCTCGTGAGCGGGTCTTTTTTTGTTTCCTCCTTCAAAAGCACAACCTAGTATTGTATAATAATCGGGAAGCAGTCCGAAAGGAAAGGAGGGGGCGGTCATGAGCCTTCTCGCAGCCGAAGACATCCACTTTTCCTACGGCGACAAGACCATCTTCGCCCGCGCCGGCATCCGGCTCTTCGAAGGCGAGCACGCCGCCCTCGTCGGTCCGAACGGCTCCGGCAAGACGACGCTCTTGAAACTCTTGAATCAAGAATTGAAACCTGACAGCGGCCTCATCCGAAAACACGGCAAGAAGCGCGTGGGCTATCTCGACCAATACGCCGAAATCGATCCCGCACGCAGTGTCGAGGATTATCTCGAAGAGGCCTATGCCGACCTCTTCGCAAAAGAAAGACGTTTGGAGGGCCTCTATGAAGAGGCCGCCAAAGCCGGCGCGGAAAGACAGGAGCGACTGCTCGTCCGGGCGGCCGCCTTGCAGGAAGAACTCCTCGAGGCGAACTTCTATGGCGTAAAATCCCAAATCGGACGCATCCTCGGGGGTCTCGGCCTCGGGACGGACATCCTCGAAAGGCGTATCCGTCAGCTATCGGCTGGCATGCGGGCCCGTATCATTCTCGCCAAACTCCTGCTCGAGGAAGCCGACTTGTTGTTGCTCGATGAGCCCACGAACTTTCTCGACACCGAACACATCGAATGGTTGAAGAAGTTCCTGGCCGACTACCCGAAAGCCTTTCTCGTCGTCAGTCACCACGAAGACCTTTTACGAAGCGTCGCAAAGACGGTGCACGCCATCGAGAACACCCGCCTCGTCCGCTACAAGGGGGATTTCTCCTACTATCTCGCCGAGCGCTCATTGCGTCAGGGCCAACAGAAGAAGGCCTACGAATCCCAGCAGAAGTTCATCAAACGCACTGAGGAGTTCATCGAGAAGAACATCGCCCGGGAGAAGACTTCCAAACGGGCCAAGAGCCGCCGGCGGATGTTGCAGAAGCTCGAAAGGGTGAGGCGCCCTTCGAAAGAGAGGACCTACCGTTTTCATTTTCCCGCCGGCGGAAGGACCGGCGAGAAGGTCCTCGTTGTGGATGATTTGGTCATCGGTTATGAAGAGCCCCTTGTCGAGCCGTTGAACTGGACCGTGAACCGTGGAGAGAAAGTCGTCATCACTGGTGAGAACGGTATCGGGAAGACGACGTTCGTCCGCACCGTCCTTGAAGAGCTCCCTTCCCTTGATGGAACCTTCACTTGGATCGATTCCGCCAATATCGGCTACTTCGCCCAAGAAGAGAGCCTGCCGGGAGACCACACCCCTTTCACCTTCATCCGCGAACATCATCCCGATTTCACTCGCAAGGAGGTCATGGACCTCCTCGCGGCCCACGGCATCGACAGGGAGATGGCCAGACGAAAAATCGCCACCCTCTCGGGCGGCGAACTCACCAAATTGCGCCTTTCGCTCCTCCGGCACGTTAAAGCCAACGTCCTCGTCCTCGACGAGCCCACGAACCATCTGGATTTCAAGGCGAAAGAGGCGCTTTTCGAGGCTTTGGAGGATTATCGGGGAACCCTCATCCTCGTCTCCCACGAAAAAGCGTTCTATGAAAGGATCTGCGATTACGAGATCACCTTGTCCACTGAATGAAAAGTCCCCTTGCACCGGAGTGCAAGGGGACTTCTTCGTCAAGCGATCTTTTGTTTGAGGGTGTGCATCTCATAGAGGTGCACAGCCAGGGATCCCCCGCCGGCGAGCAAGTCCGAGGCCACGAACGCGAACCAGACACCGATGACATCACCCGCAAGATATGTGAACAGGAAAGCGAGCGGGATGAAAAGGAAGAACTGCCTGGACAATGCGACAAAGAAGGCGCGCAATGCATAGCCCATGGCTTGATAGACGGCCGACAGGAGGATCTGGAAACTGATCATGGCGAAACCGGCGGCGACGATGCGGAAGGCGCGACTGCCTTCCGTGATGAAAATCTCGTGTAGCCCCGGATCCGTGGCGTCTTCGGGACTGAACAACAAAAAGAGCGGTCGGGCGAACACGATGACGAGGACGGACATGAAAAGGAAGTAGCCGAAGACGAGCTTCGTCGCGAACGAGAGGACGTCCATGAGCCGTTTGTAAAAGCGGGCGCCGAAGTTGAAGCCGACAATCGGCTGCAACCCCTGCACAAGACCGAAACCGGGAAGCAGCGTGAACATCGTCATACGGGTGATGACTCCATAGATCGAGATGTAGATTTCGGGATTCACGGTCTCGTAGTGCCTTATGAGGTTGTTCACGATGATGACGAGAATCGCACCGAGAGAGTTTCTGACGAATGTCGGCGCGCCGACGGCGAGCATCTCTTTGGCGACTTGGAAGTCGACCTTGTACAACGTCCTGAGACGTATCACGAGCGCGCTTTCCGGTCTCATGGCGCGGGAGAAGACATAGATGAAGGAAGCCGTTTTCGAGATGGCGGTGGCGATCGCCGCTCCGCGGACACCGAGGCCGAAGCCGAAATCGAAGATGAGAAAGGGGTCGAGCACGATATTCAGACCGGCCCCGATCAGAAGCGAGATCATCGCGATATTCGGTCTGCCTTCCGCCCGGGTCAGATTGTTCAGGATGATGGAGAGGGAGAAGGGCGGGAGCGCGACCAGGATGAAGACCAGATATTCCCTGGCGTAGTCGATGTTGCCGGCGGTCGCACCGAAGAACACGAGCAGAGGCTCCAAGAAGATATACGTCACCAAGGAGATGGCGACCGATAGGACAAGGCCCAAGAAGAGCGCGGTGTTCACGGTGCGCACCATGGTCTCTTTATCGTCCCTGCCGTATGCCCTCGAGAAGACGGAGGCGCTGCCGATGCCGATCATGATGCCGATCGCCAACACGATCATCTGCACGGGAAAAGCGATCGACAAGGCGCCGATCGCGATGGTATCCACAGCTCTTCCGATGAAGATCGTGTCGACCAGGTTGTAGATGGCGTTCGCCATCATGGCGATGATGGCGGGTATCGACAGTTTGACGAGCAGCTTGCGCACGTCCATGTTGCCCAACATTCTGCTTCGTTGTTCCGTGTTCATGACAACCACCCCGATGCAATCACGTGACCATTATAACACGTTTCCGTGCCTTGTCGACATCAGAGGCTGTAGGTCCGCAGTTCATCAAGGGCTTCGCGAGCCCTCGTCATCACGCGCAAGGCCTCCTTGTAACGGGCGTTCTGTTTGAGCATCCTTTCGAGATGAAGTGCGAAGTGGCCGATATACCGCGCATCACCACGGTCGATGGCGAGGGGCAGACAGATGTCCCGCAGATAGCCGATGAGATCCTTTTCCTCCGTGAGGGTGAGACTGTGGAAGAGGCTCTTCTCGAGCACAGCTTCTTCACCGGCATGATGGAAGTGTTCTGCCGCCATCTTGTGGAAACGGGAGTCATCGGTCGCTTTCCGACACAGGTTCGTGAGGCAGCGATAGAACCAGATGTCTTTGTTCGAGGTGTCGAGCCTCTCTTTCAGGACCTGTACGGCATCGACCTCGCCATCGAGACAGTACAATCTCAATGCCTCATGGAAATTCTTCATGGCGGAGGGGATGGAGTCGCGGGGGATGCACATGAGCATCTTTCGGGCTGCCGCTTTGTTCTCGTGAGCGAGATGGCGGACCATGTGCATCTTCAGACTGAGGAGTCTTTCGGTGTGCGGGTATTTGGTGAAACCGTCGACCACTTCGCAATAACGGGGGAGGCTCGAGACGGTCCGACCGACGGCGAGTTCCACGAGAAAGGCATAATAGTTCTTGATGATGTCGAGACGGGGTTCCAGAGTGTCTATATCTTTCATGACTTGCAAAAGCCGGAGTGCTTCCCGGTATTGACCGAGATGGTAGTTATGAACCACAGCGGCCGTGAGCACCGCCATGGCGGACAAGACGTTGATGTTCCCCACAAGGGGCAGAAGGTTGTCTATCAGCAAGCGCGACCGCTGGAAATCTTGGTTGAGCCGACTTTCGAACAGTGCGACGATATCCCGCAACATCCCGCATTCGATGCCGCCGAGCTTCTTGCTGAGTTGGCCGAGATGGGCGGCATCCTCGTCGTAATAGGCTTTGATGGCTTTTTTGAGGACGTTCTCGTCCTCGGTGAGTATCGAATAGGCGTGCAGGTCGACACCGACACGGTCGGACATGTCCCGGAGTATGGCTTGACTCGGTTCCGTCCGGTTGTTCTCGATCTTGGAGTAGTAGCTGACACTGCAGACACCTTCTGAAGCCTTTTCCTGCGTGAGGTCAAGTTCGAGGCGTTTCTTTTTCAGGATATCGCCGATGTGGCCGGAGAAGTCTTGCAATTTGCGTTGGTACTGTCTCTCGAGTTGTTCTTTCAAGCGCAGGTGGTTCATGTTGCCGTTCTCTCCTTAGTGACTTGTAATCGTGTTGTCCGTGAAACATTCTACACCGAAACCCCTGTATGAGGGCTTGTGAAAAATGTCCGGGAATCCCACCCGGGCGATGGAAACAAGTAAAGGGAGCGTGTTATACTGGAGTTGTCCGAAAGGGGCGATGACCATGCCGGAAAAGGATTCGCGCGACCGTAAGCGGAAGACGCCAAAACACGACTTGAACAACCTGAACTTCTACATTCCCTTTGTCGGCCTCTTCCTGTATTTCGTCTGGCGGCAGAGTCATCACGACCATCCGGACCAGGCGGATATCGGTTGGGGAAAGGTGATTCTCATGAGTGTCGTCATCCCGCTCGCCGTCACACTCGCCTTCCTCTTCCTCGCTGTCGCCGCGGCCTCCGCGGTGGGTGGGACATGATAAAAACGCCGTTTTCGGCCTCGGGCCGGAAACGGCGTTTTTTCAAGGCCGAATGTCAGGGTAACGACAGAACTCCTTCAGGATGCAGGCATCACATCTGGGGCTTCTCGCCTTGCAGCGATAACGTCCGAAGCGGATCATCCTGTGGTGCATGGGCGACCAGCAGTCTTTCGGCAAAGCCGCCATGAGTTTCTTTTCGACTGTGGTCGTCGAATCTTCCCACTCGGCGATTCGGAGCCGTTTCGCCACCCGGGCGACATGTGTGTCCACGGCGATCCGCGGTTGGCCGAACCAGACACTCAAAATGACGTTCGCCGTCTTCCTGCCCACACCGGGAAGGCTTTCCAGGGCTTCTTGATCGGCGGGGACGGCTCCTCCGAAACGCGTGGAGAGCATCCGCGCCGTCTCCTTGATATGTCTGGCTTTGTTGCGGTAGAGGCCGATGGAACGGATCCGTCTTTCAATCTCGGCGAGCGGGGCGTCGTGAAAAGCCTCGAGGGTCGGGAAGGCGCGAAAAAGACCGGGAGTGACCCGGTTCACGGACTCGTCGGTCGCTTGTGCGCTCAATATCACCGCCACGAGCAGTTCGAAAGCGTCGTTGTGGACGAGCATGGTATCCGCTTCCGGATAGAGCCCTTCGAGGCGGGCGGTGATTTTTTCTATTCTTCCCATAGTTTGTGGAAGTCCTTCAAGGCCTCTTTGTTTTTGCGGGGCTTGTCGGCGGGAAGGTCCTTGACGGCGGAAAGCAGAATGCGGTCGATGGCTTTCACCGAAAGCCGGTTTTGCTCCAGGGCGGTGTTCGCGGCCTCGCGGACCATCTTCTCGGAATAGCCCTCTTCATGCACCCATCGTTTCACCAGCTCGAAATCGAGCGAAGAGAGGGGTTTCTCCAATACTTCTTCGAGATGGGAGACGATACGTCCCAAGACGTTCTCTTCTTCTTTCTCGAGTTCCTTTTTCAAATGGTTGGCGACTTTCGCGAGTATGTAGTCGACATTGAAGGTCTCCATCTCTTTGCCGTCATCGCGTTTGACGAGGGTTATGGTGAGATACCCCTTGTTCATGAGGCCGTTCAACAGCTCTTCCGTCTGGGAAGCGGACAAGGAAAGCATTTTCGCGAACTTGCCCGGCTTGATGATGCGTTTCCTTTCCTCGAGGAGATTGTTGAGCTTGATGAGCGCGACGGCCTCCCTTTCTTCCAAGCCCAGTTTGTGGTAATAGCGGAGCACAAGGGCGGCATAATCCAATACGCCGTCATCGATGAGCCTCCGGAGAAAAGCCTTCATGCCCCCTCACCCCCGTCTTTCTGCTTGCCGGCGACCTTGTCCAGTGCGGCCGCGGCCGCGTTCTGTTCGGCCTGCTTTTTGCTCCGGCCTTTTCCTTCTCCCATGAGAATCTCGTCCATAAAGACCCGGATGGTGAATCTCTTGTTGTGGGATGGTCCTTCTTCGGAAACGATCCGATAATCCAGTTCGCGACGATCCGATTGGACAAGTTCCTGCAGGTGGCTCTTGAAATCGATGAAACCGTCCCCTTCGTCCTTCTCGATGAGCGGGAACACGACCCGGGCAGCAATCTTTTGCACTCTGTCGAGCCCCCCGTCGAGATAGGCCGCACCCACGAGCGCCTCGAAAGCGTCGGCCAAGAGCGCACTCCTTTGGCGGCCACCGCTCTTGTCTTCCCCGTGCCCCAAACGGAGATGGACGCCCAGGTCACAGGCTTTGGCGTACTCGGCGAGGGCCGTTTCACAGACATAGCGGGCGCGCAACTTGGTGAGATGGCCCTCGCGCAACTCGTTGTCGAGGCTGTAGAGATATTCGCTCACGACGACATCGAGCACGGCATCGCCCAGAAACTCGAGTCGTTCGTTCGAGGCGACATCATGCTCGTTGGCGTAGGAGGAGTGGGTGAGCGCGGTCCGCAATAGATCCCGGTCGCGGAAATCGATATCAAAAAAGGCGAGGAGCCGTTCCACGTCATTCTCCCCCGCTTTCGATGACTCTTCCGACCTTGGCCACCACGTCTTGGCGGACGATGTCGGCGGCTTGGCGGATGGCGTTGGCGAAACCTTCGCTGAGAGAGGACCCCTGGGCTTTGATCACAACGCCGCGAAGGCCATAGATCATCGCGCCGCCGATCTCGGCGGGGTCGAGACGCTTCTTGAAGCGCTTGAGATTCCGATACACCAAAAGCACACCGAGCTTGCCCAAAAGCCCACGCATCAACTCTTCGCGGAGAATTACCCCCATGCCCTTGGCTGTCCCTTCGATGGTCTTCATCACGATGTTGGCCGTGAAACCGTCGCTGATCAGCACGTCACAAGGCGGATCGAGGACTTCTTTTGGTTCCACGTTGCCGTAGAACCGGATATGTTCGTCCTTGCGGAACAGCTCTTCCACTTCGTTGTCCAAAGGACGCCCTTTGCCCTCTTCGGTGCCGATGTTGATGAGCCCGACGGTGGGCTCCTTCTTCCCGAGGATCTCTTGGGCGTAGATGCTGGCGAAATAGGCCTGCTGGACCATGAACTCGGGACGGATTTCGATGTTTCCGCCGGCATCGAGGAGGATCATCTCCCCTTTCACCGTAGGGATGACGGGGGCGATCGCCGTCCGCTTCATACCCTTCATGCGACCCACGAGGATGTGGGCGCCGGCGATGAGCGCTTGTGTCGCTCCGCTCGAAACAATGGCGTCATTCTCTTCTTTGCGGACACTCGAAAGACTCATGGCCATCGAACTCTTCCGGTTGGAGCGGATGGCGCCGATGGGATCCTTCTCGCCCATTTCGATGACCCCTTCCGTCGGCACGATACGGATTCTCGTCGTATCGGTGAGGTGGCGTTTGATCGCCTCCTCGTCACCATAGAGGGTGATCTCGATATCGGGAATCCTCTCGACGGCGAGCATGGCTCCCTTGACTTGTTCTTCCGGTGCGTAATCGCCACCCATGGCGTCAACGGCGATTTTGATCATTCCGAACACCTCTTTCTTCTATCATGACCATTATAGCATAACGACCCGTTCACAGGGAGTAGTCCGCGATCTCTTCTAGTTCTTTCTCGATGGCGGCGACATAGTCGGCATAGGAGCTTTCTCTGCCCCTGTCGACAAGGATGGTTTCAGCATCATCACGGGCGATCTTCATGATGTGCAAATCCTCTTCGACATCGGCGTGGACGAAACGGAGCCGGCCACTTTGAAAAGTGCCCATGAAATCTCCGAATCCCCTTCTTTGCATGTCGTATTCGCTGATAGCGAACCCGTCGGCGCTCTTTTGCAGGAAAGCGAGCCGCTCTCGCACTTCTTCGTCACCTTCATACAAGAAGACGGCACGGCCCGGAAGGTCTCTTCTGCCGACCCTTCCGCGCAGTTGGTGGAGTTGGGCGAGACCGAGGCGCTCGGCATGGTGCACGACGATGAGCGTCGCTTTCGGCACGTCCATCCCGACCTCGACGATGGTCGTCGCGACGAGAATATCGAGCCTCCCCTCGTGAAAGTCTTCCATGACGCGTTCCTTCTCCTCGGGAGGGCGTCGGCCGTGCAAGAGGCCGACACGGGCTTCAGGATGGCTTCGGCGGAGGGATTTCTCGATGTCGACGATGCTCTTCTTGTTCTCCTTGCCACCGTCGATGGTGGGGGAGATGACATAGACCTGCTGGCCTTTACGGAGAGTCGCCTCGATGAACTCATGGACTCGCGCTGCGTCTTTCTCCGCAAGGATTGTCGTCGCCACCGGTTTCGTGCTGTTGGGCATTTCGTCGATGGTCGTGATGTCCATGTCGCCAAAGAGGGTCATCGCCAGCGTACGGGGGATGGGCGTGGCACTGAGATAGAGGACATCGGGTTTCTCCCCTTTGCGGCTCAGGGCCCCCCGCTGCAAGACACCGAACCGGTGTTGCTCGTCGGTGATGACGAACCCGAGCTGATGATAGCGCGTACTACGGCTGAAAAGCACATGGGTGCCGATAACCAGATGGATGCTTCCCTCCGCGAGGCCCCTCTCTATCGCTTCTCTTTCTTCTTTCGGCGTCGTGCTCGTCAAGAGGGCGAGGGCATGGGGAGTGGAGGCGAAAAGGGCTTGGGCCGTCTTGAAATGCTGGCGGGCGAGAATCTCCGTCGGCGCGAGGAAGGCGACCTGATGGTAGGCATCCAGTGCGGCGAAAGCGCTCATCATGGCGACGACGGTCTTGCCGCTGCCGGTGTCCCCCTGCAACATCCTTCGCATGGCCGTGCGGGAGGCGAGGTCGGCGAGGATCTCTTCGAGGGCCTGTTTCTGTGATGCGGTCAAAGAGAAGGGAAGTGTACTTTCAAAAGCGCCGAGTGTTTCTTTCGAGAAGGGCTTCGCCGAACCTTCCGCTTCCATGTGGCGCTGGCGCAATAGGCGCACTTTGAGCTGATAGTCGAGGAACTCCTCGTATTTGAGACGACGGCGCACCTGATGGAGCGCGCGGGAGGAAGAGGGCGCATGCGCCCACTCGAGGAGCGTTTTCTTGTCGATGAGGCGGTAGCGTTTCCGCAAGGGCTCGGGCAGACGGTCGCAAAGCGAGTCGGAAAGGAGAATGAAGGCTTCGCGGGCGAGTTTGGCGAAGGTGGCGTCCCGCACCCCCTCAACGTTGTAGACGGGGAGGATCCCCTCGCGGAAATTGTCGCGCAAAAAGACCTTTTGCGCGGTGAAACCCATATTGTGGGCAGAAAGACGACCGTGAAGCACGATGGAAACGCCCTTGTAAAGCGTCTGTTTGAGATAATGCTGGTTGAACACGCTGACAGAGAGCGTTTCCCCTTCCACTTCGGCACGGAAAGTCAGTCTCGAAAGCTTCCTGCGGATGAAAAAAACCTTGGGCTCACTCGTGACTCTCCCCGGTAGGTGGACCGTTTCTCCCGCTTTCGCCTCTTCGAGGTCGGTCAATCTTCGTTGAACATAGCGTTCCGGAAGCCTACCAAGGAGGTCCGAAGGCGTGTGGATGCCTTGGCGGGCGAGCGTCTGCGCCCTTTTTTCACCGATGCCCTTGATGTCTTTGAGTTCCATACTATCACCAGATTCATTATAGCACGCCAAAAGAAAAGGCCGGGGATTTCCCCGGCCCGGATGTCATTCGACAGCGAAAAGGTAGTCGTAAATCTCTTGTGCGCCCTCGATGACGTCGATCTCGATCTCGGGGTGTTTCTCGCCGATGTGCGCGTTCAAGGCATCGACCTCTTCTTTGTCCACGTTCTTGCCGTGCATGATGGTGATGATCTCGCTCTCTTCGTCGATCATGCGGTCGATGAGGTCCTTGATCGTGGCCAGTCGTTCTTTGTGGGCGGTGACGATGTCACCGTCGAGGAGGCCGATGTAGTCGTCCTTCTTGATCTTGAGTCCGTTCACCTGCGTGTCGCGGACCGCGTAGGTCACCTCGCCGCTTTTCACGTGCTCGATGAGTTCCTTCATCTCTTCGACGGTCTCGTCGACATCCTGATTGGCATCGAACATGGTGAGCGAGGCATAGCCTTGCGGAATGGTCTTTGCGGGCAACACGACGATGTTCCGGTCGTCGAGCGCCTGTGCGGCGTGTTCGGCTGAAAGGAAGACGTTCTTGTTGTTGGGGATGATGAGGATGTTTTTCGCGTTCACCTGTTCGACGGCATCGACGAAATCCTGGGTGGACGGGTTCATCGTCTGGCCGCCGTCGATGACATGGTCGACCCCCATCTCGTGGAACATCTCCTTGAGTCCTTCTCCGTTCACGACCGTGATGATGCCGTATTTTTTGGGGGGAGTCTTCTTCTCTTTGAACTCCTTGGCTTCATGTTCATGACCGCAGTCATCATGATGACCGTGGGCGTCGGGGGAATGCAAGAGCGTTTCCGTGTGCTGCATGTCCATGTTCTCGATCTTCAGGTTGGCGAATTCACCATAGATCTGGGCGACATTCAAGGCGTCGCCGGGTTTTTCCGTATGGACGTGCACTTTACAGATCTCTTCATCGGCGACCACGACGATGGAATCGCCGAGCCGTTTGAGTTGTTTGGTGAGTTTTTCCTTGTTGAAGTTCTTGTCGGGATTGAGCTGGATGATGAACTCGGTGCAATAACCGAACTCCTCTGCCGTTTCTTCACCCTCGGCCTTCCGGCGGCGACGACGGGGCTCTTTCTCGGCTTCGAAGACTTCGCCCTCGAGCGCGGCCACCATCCCTTCGACGATATAGACGAGACCGGCCGCACCGCTGTCGACGACACCGGACTCTTTGAGTACGGGCAGAAGGTCAGGAGTGCGTTCAAGGCTCTCTTGGGCTTCGGTGAGATAGACTTTCAGGACATCGAGAATCTCGGTCTCCTCGTCTGTCGACTCTTCCGCCTTGTCGGCGGCTTCTCTCGCAACGGTGAGAATCGTCCCCTCGACAGGGTTGATCACGGCTCCGTAGGCTTGTTTGACCCCCTGTTTCAAGCCTTCGACAAAATGGACGGCCGAAGCGACCGTGAGTCTCACAAAGGCCTTGGCAAAACCACTGAAGAGCTGCGACAAGATGACACCCGAGTTCCCGCGGGCCCCCATGAGGAGTCCGCGGGAGAGAGCTTTGCCCACCTTTTCGATGGGTTCATCTTCCATATCTTCGATGGCTTTCACGCCGGACATCATCGTCGATTGCATATTGCTGCCGGTATCTCCGTCGGGGACGGGGAACACATTCAGATCATTTATCTCTTGCGAGTGTTTTTTCAGTTTGAGACTGCCGTTTTTTATGATCAGTTTGAACAGGTTGCCGTCGATTTCCATTGGGTTCATAGAACACATCCTCCGAATGAGTTTTAGGGCTTCCTGACAAGGAGAAAGCTTTGATAACCATAGTATTATAAGGCTTTTCTAATTGTATCACACGCCCTATATATTTGCAACACAACCCCTTGTGATGCGGGAAAGGGGCCATCCCGGAAAAAACTCTTGATTTTTGACGGCTTTGTGATATAATGTGTAAGGTTTGAACCAGAAACCACCATGAATGGAGGATTCTCATGGCGAAACAATGCTATATCACCGGCAAGAAGAACATGTCCGGCAACCGTCGCTCCTTCTCGTTGGCGGCGACACGGAGAAAATGGAAAGCGAATCTCCAAAAAGTGAGAATCGAAGAAAACGGCGAAAAGAAAACGGTCTACGTTTCTGCCAGGGCGCTGAAGAAAGGGAACATCAAGCGCGCCTGAAGAAACGCGCCCATTCCCCATGACCACTGACTGAGCCGATTGGATTCAATCGGCTTTTCTTATGGATAAAAATCGAACTCTCTCCTTTTTTTGGCACTGCCTTGCGGCAGTGTTTTTTTTAGCTCAATCGTTCGCCGCGATCATGAGCAGGAGCCCGCTTCGGAAACGGACTACGCCTTGCCCCTCGTTGGAGATGCAGAGGGGGTCGTCCACGGCAAGATCGTAATTTTTCAGTTCGTAGGCGAAATCCTCGAGGTCGAGTCCTTGCACCCTTTCTACGGCGAAAAAGGAGATGAAATCATAGTCGTGCACGATCCGGTGTTCTCCGGGGGTGAGGATGCGCATGAGCTGGTTGTCGGTGACAAAGGTCACATCGCCGCGACGCAAAAAGAGGAAGTTGCCGTAGGTGTGGTCGAGACGGCGGCCGATACCACCATAGACCGTCACACTCGCCGCTTTCCGACGGAAAGCCTCCTCGATGGCGATGTCGGTGTCCGTCTTCGCCTTCGCCTCGGCGAAGACCTTGACGACGGGGGTCTTCTCCTTGATATGTTCGAACTCTTCCGCGGTGACGCTGTCGAAATCCCCCACGGCCACATCGAGACAGAGCCCCTTCTCGAGAGCGTGGAAAGCGCCTTTGTCGACGCCGATCAAGAGTTCGTCCTCTTCTTTTTGATAATGTCTCTCGATCGTGTAGTTGATGGGAGCGGCGAAGATCTTCGCCTTCATGAGCGCACCTCTTCGATCCTTCTCTCCCGCTCTTTCGAGCCGAAGATGAAGGAGCCCGCTACCATGACATCGGCGCCGGCCTCCTTGCAGAGACTCGCGGTCTCCTTGTTTATGCCGCCGTCGACGACGATGTCGAAATCGTGGCCGTTCTTCTCTTTCCATTCTTTGAGTTCACGGATCTTCGGCAGGGCTTCCGGCAGGAAGGATTGTCCGCCGAAACCGGGTTCGACGCTCATCACGAGAACGAGATCGATGTGGGCAAGATAGGGAAGCAGGTCGGCCACGGGCGTTTTCGGCTTCAAGGACAACCCCGCTTTGACGCCTTTCTCATGCAGGGTGTCGATGGCCTTGACGACATCGTCGACGGCCTCGATGTGGAAGGTGATGTGGTCGCTGCCGGCGGCGATGAAAGCGTCGAAGTAGGCCTCGGGGTTCGCGAGCATGAGATGGGTGTCGAAGATTTGCTTGGAATGGGGACGCATGGCTTTCACGACGGCCGGGCCGATGGTGAGGTTCGGGACGAAATGACCGTCCATGATGTCGATATGGAGCCATTCCGCGGTTTTCACGGAGTCGATTTCCTCCTTCAGACGGCTGAAATCGGCAGAAAGGATGCTCGGTGCTACGCGCATGGTCATACCTCCTCAGTAGCGTTTCGGTCGTTCGATGAGCTCTTCCAGGATGCGACGATAGTTGTCATAACGGCGTTTCGGGACATCTCCCCCATCGACGGCCGCTTTCACGGCGCATCCGGGCTCATCCATGTGGGTGCAGCCCCGGAAGCGGCAGTCATGGGAGATTTCGAAAAGGTCGGGATAATGATGCGACACCTCTTCCGGTTCGAGCTTTGGCAAATCGAGTTTCGAGAAGCCGGGCGTATCGGCCACGAGACCTTGGGCCACAGGCAGAAGTTCCACATGGCGGGTGGTGTGCCGCCCCCTCCCGAGCGCTTTCGAGATGTCACCGACCTTCAAGGAGAGGGAAGAATCCAGGACGTTGAGGATGCTCGATTTGCCGGTGCCGGTCTGGCCGGCGAAGACGGAGACCTTCGAGGCGATGAGGCTCTGCAGCTTCTCGAGGCCTTCTCCGGTCTGGGCCGAAAGGAAAAAGACATGATAGAAGGTCTCATAGTAGCCGAGCTCTTCTTCCAACGCCTTGCGTTCCGTTTCGCTGAGAAGGTCGGCCTTGTTCACGACGATGACGGGCTCGATGCCTTCGGCCTCGATCATGAGCAGAAACCTGTCGAGCAGGAAGGAGCTGAAGGGCGGCTCCTTGGCCGAGTTCACGAGGATGGCCCTGTCGACGTTGGCGATGGGGGGACGGTCGAGGTCGCTGGTCCGCGCTTCGATGTCTTTGATCAGTTCCCCGTCGAAATGGGCGATGTCGCCCACTTTCGGAGAAGTCCTCTGATGACGGAACTTGCCCCGCGGTTTCAGTTCATGCTTTTTTCCCACTTCGTCCAACACGGTGTAGATACCGCCGATGAGTTTCACGATTCGTCCTTTCGGCATGGTTCCTCCTATTCCTGATAGATGGCCAGAGCGTCTTTCAGACTCATGTGGTCGATCTTCCGTTTGGCCGACATCGTCCCGAGGGACAACGCCGCCATGAAGAGCGCGAAATAGATGATCATCTGCAGCGGGGTGATGGCGAGCGGCACCATGAACTCATACATTCCCGCCACCCAGCGCTGGGTGAAGGCGAAAGCGAGCAGACTGACGGGGATTCCCACCACGAAGCAGGCCAAAGCCGCTTTCACATAACCGCCGAGGATAATCTTGCGGATGGTGCTATTATCATAGCCCAAAACCTTGAACATCGCAAGCGGGTAGTAATGGTCCTCGACGAGCATGACCGTGAGAAGATACACCACGACGAGGGCGATGAAGAGGGCGCTTCCGACAAGGAAACGGAAAAAGACATTGAAGATGTCATGCGTGTCGCGGAGCTGCTCGATGATGTCTTCGGTATAGACGACAAGGGCGTAGTCCGCTTCGGGACTCTCGGATAGATAGACGACATTGTGGGCGGAAGCATCGCCGAACAACCACTCGGCGACAACCTCCCGCGAGGCGAAGACGTGGCTGCCGGCATAGATGTCGGCCACCCCGGTGATTTCCAGCTCGAGGCGCTCACCGGCGAGGGTCATCTCGACGGTGTCGCCTTCACGAAGACCGCTCAGGTCGCGGAATCCCCGGCTGATGACAAGCCCTGCTTCGAGTCCTCCTTCGAGATTCCGCCCTCTCGAGTCTTGTAAAGGATGGAGCGTCTGTGCTTCCGAGAGAGCGACCAGGGCGGCGTTCGTCTCATCGATGCGGACGGAAAGCTCGAGGGCGGCCTCGCCTTCGTCGGGCTCTTGGAAAAGGATATCTTCGGTATAGGCTTTCGCTTCGATGCCGGTCCCGCCATAATAGGCGGGAAGGGTGCCTTCCAACATGTCATGCATGCCGAAACTGAAGAAGCCGGCGAAAAGGGCCCCGAAAAGCCCCGCGACAAAGACGGCGAACTTGCCCGGACGTCTTTTGATGAAGGCTGCCTGCATCCGCATGAGGAAGGAGAGGCGGCCGATACCTTTCCGGAAAATCTTCAAGCCGCCTTTGGCCCATTCGGTCAAGGCGGGATGGATGAGGTGGACGGGCCGCTTCCCGAGCAGGCGCTTCATCAATAGGAACGACAAGCCGAGAAGGAGCCCCAAAGGCAAAGCGAGCGCGATCACGAGCGTCACGGCGCGAAAGCGGATGTCGCCTTCCGGCAAAAGATAGAAGTCCAAGAAGACATCCTGGAAGGGATGGGCGAAGAAATACCCCGCCACATAGCCCAAAAGGAGGAAAAGAAGCGCGAAGAGGCCGATGAAGGCCAATAAGGGCAAAATCAGGGCCGAGTCGGGCACACCGAGCGCTTTCAGCACGCCGAATGGCCGACTGTTCGCCCGGAGGGTCTTCAAGAGCGAGAGCACGATGATGAGAAGGCCCAGAAGGGCGATGAAGGCCGAGATGAGCAGCGCAAAAGCGTGGCCCCCTTCGATTTCGGCATAGATGGCGCCGCTGCGCATGTTGTTTTCGGTGAGGGTGAGATTTTCCAAGAATGGGGCTGCGAAAAAGGCGTCTCTATCGAACATGTCTTCGAGCTCGCGCGCGCCCGTCTCTTCCAGAGTGCCCGCAAAATAGGCCCTTTTCGGTGCGCCGAACCCTGCGAAGTCCTCTTCAGCAAGAAGCGCCAGCGTCTGCTTGGTGCTGTCGAAAAGGAAGGGGTGGTCGAAGACGGGCAGGTTGTAGTCGGGAAAGAGCACGAAGCCCGTGACGACAAAGGTCTTTTCGGCGACGACGAACTCGTCGCCGAGAGCGATGTCGTTGGCCCGGGCGTAGTTCTCCAAGATGGCGACTTCGCCGGTATCGGGCTTTTCTCCTTCTGCGACATGGGTCTTGTTGATGGTGGCGGCGTCGTTCAGAATGCGCATCCGATGATTCACATCATCCCGGGGAAGCGGGAGGTCGATATAGAGTCTCGCTTCGAGCCCGACACCCGGGAAGACGTCAAGCAGTGTTTCCTTGCGCAAAGAAAGGATCTCGGCGTGACAAGCCGTATCCACGTTGGAGAGCGCCGAGAGGGTCTCTACCCCCTCAAATCCGCATACATCGCGGACATGTCCCCTTTCCGCCGGCAACAACCGGTCGGAAATCTCGACGGAGAAATCCTCCTGATTGGTCTCTTCGAAATAGGTCTCGCTCGCTTCCCGGATGGCCGCGATACTTTCGGCCATGGACGTGTAGACGAAACCGCTCGTGAAAAGGAGGATTCCGAGCAGGAGAAACGAGAGCCAGCGTTTCTTCATGAACCGCCAAGCATGGAGAAAATGGATCCTAATGCCAGTGGATCTCATCGGGAGACACCTTCTTCTCGTTGCGCTCGTCGGCGACGATCTCGCCCGAGGTCAATGTGACCACTCTGTCGGCTATCGATGCGATCGCTTTGTTGTGGGTGACGAGGACGATCGTCGTCCGCAAGTCCGTGTGGATTTTCTTCAAGAGTTTCAAGACTTCTTTGCCCGTCTCTTCGTCCAGCGAGCCCGTCGGCTCGTCGCAAAAGAGGATCTTCGGTTTCTTGACGAGCGCCCGGGCGATGGCGACGCGTTGTTGCTCGCCACCGGAGAGTTCATAAGGGTATTTGTCGGCATGTTCTTCCAAGAGGACCATGCGTAGGGCTTCCATGGGAGAGTGGGCGTCTTTCGTCCCGTAAGCTCCCGTCTCGACATTCTCGGCCACGGTCAGGGTCGACAGGAGATAGTACTGCTGGAAGACGAAGCCGAGATGGTCGCGGCGGAAAGCGAGCAGTCCCTTCTCGGAACGGCCGGCGATATTCTCCTCACCGATGGTGATCTCCCCCTCGGAGACCGAGTCGAGCCCGCCCATGACATTCAACAGCGTGCTCTTGCCGCTCCCCGAAGGCCCCAACACGACGACGAACTCGCCCGAAGGGATCTCGAGGTCGACCCCTCGCAGGGCGACGGCTTCCACCTTTGTCTGCATGAAGGTCTTTTTGACATGTTTCAAACGGATGTCCATGCGCATTCCCTCACAATCTATACGTCGATTTCACGGAAGCGTCCTTCGAGAATGGAATAGAGATATCCCTTCGGTCGCTCTCCGAGGATCCTCTCGAGGATGTCCGCATAGTTTCTCACTTGTTCGTCGTAAGCCTGCTTGTCGATGTTTTCGAGTTTGTAGTCGATGATGATATAGCCTTCTTCCGTCTCCAGGAGGAGGTCCACATAGCCTGTCGTTTCTTGGGTCTCGTCCGCAAGATGGAGCGGATATTCCTTGAAAGCCCGCTTGATTTTCAAAGCTGCCATGAGCGGCTGCCGCAAAAATGTCGCGAGATGTCTTTTCTGGGCGGTATCGGTACCGAGCCTCTCGATTTCCTCGTCGGCAGGGGCCGTGAAGTCGATATCCTCGAAGAGTCCGTGGATCCTCTCGCCTTCTTCGAGGGCCTTGAGCCGTTTCTCGTCGAGGAGTTCCTGCACGCCTACGCTCGGTTTTTTGCGGGCGATGGCCGCCTCGGTTTCCAAAAAGGGCGCATAGGTCTTCTTGACAGAATGCAGGGCGGGAAGCTTCCTGGAAGGCCGTCCGAGGGCGGGAACGGCACCGGTGTGCTCGAGGTCCACTTGGCGCACACAGCCGGCGACATCGTCCTTCACGGCCCGGAGGATGTCCGCGAAAGAGTTGGCGCTCCGGCGGGTGAAACGCTCGATGCGGCCCGCTTCGTCCCGGGCGACTGACACGTCTTTTTCAGGATCCGTGCCCGCGATCACGGTGAGACTCTCTTTCGCCCTCGTCATGGCCACATAGAGGAGGCGGAGACGTTCGCTCACTTCCGCTTCCCTCTCCTTGGTCCGTTTCAGGGCGAAAGCGAGGTTCTTGTCCAGTCCTTCCTGGAAATGGGGGATGAGAAACCCGAGTTCGGGGTCGAAGTCGTAGTTCCTCTGTGATGAGAAACGGAAACGGCGATGGGTGTGGGGGATGTATACCTTCGGAAACTCGAGCCCTTTCGACTTGTGCATGGTGAGAAGGTGCACTTTGTCCGGCGAAAAGGGCTTTTGCGAGACCAGTTCCTTGTCGAGGCCGGCTTCTTGCAAGGCATCGAAGTAGTGGAGGAACTCCCGGATGCCGTCGCCTTTGCCGGCGCGCTCGTAAGCCAAGGAGAGGAGCTGGTCGAGACGGTTCTTGGCGGCCTCGGTGTTTGTGACGCGCACCAGCCGCCTGTAGAAGGAGAACATCTCCATGGTATCATGGACCGCCGCGGGAAGCGGCTGGGAAAGGATGGTTCCCGCAAGGTCGAAGAGCTCTTGAAAGAAATCCTCGAAAGGATCTTCGACATGTCGGGCCATGAAGATTTCCTTTTTCAGGAGACGTTCGGGAAAGAGGACGTATTGCGAGGCGATCGCTTCATCGTCATAGTCGCAGAGGAATGAGCGGGTGACGCTCATGAAGGCGTGGCGGAACTTCTCTTCATAGACTTTCCGGTCCGCCAAAGAGACGACGAGGGTCAAGGCCTGTTTCAAGACGGCGATCTCTTCTTGGGCGAGGAAGGAGGGATTCTTGTGGACGGAAAGAGGGATGCCGAGATGTTCGAAGACGGCGATGAAATCGTCGTAGCGGGTCGTGGTCTCGGTGAGAACGGCGAAATCCCCGTAGCGTGCGGGGCGGAGGGAATCGCCCTCGACGACTTTCTCCCCCTTTTCGATTCTTTGTTGGATGTCTCGGGCGAGAAAGAAGATTTCCGCCACGGTCCGGTCGTTCTTTTCGAAGAACTCCTTGTGGTCCTGAAGGTCATAGAGGGCGAGGTCCAGTCCGTAGCGGGTGTCCTCGTCGACAAGGCGCGAGTATTTCTCGTTGCCCGCTTGCAAAGCTTGGTGGTCGTCGTAGTCGATACCGCCGATCGTTTCGTCCATGACGGCGGAAAAGACCTTGTTCACGCTGTCAAGAAGGATTTGCCGGGAACGGAAGTTCTGGTTCAAAGGAATCGCGAGCCCGCCTTTTTCCTGTCGATAGTCTCGATATTTCGCGCTGAAAATCGTAGGGTCGGCATCGCGGAAACGATAGATCGACTGTTTGACATCGCCCACCATGTAGAGGTTGTCGGAAGTGAGCAGACCGAGCAATGCCTCCTGCATGGCGTTGGTGTCTTGGTACTCGTCGACCATGATTTCCGTGATGCTCTCCCGCAAAGCTTTGAGCACCGCGGGATTCTCTTCGAGGATCTCCATCACGAGCCGGACGATGGTGGCATAGTCGAAACTCTCTTCGGCCAGCTGTCTTTCCCTGTGGCGCTCATCAAAGCGGGCGAGGAGTCTCTCGAGCACCGCGGTATGGTCTTTCGTCGCATAGAAAGCCCGGCGGTGTTCGGCTTCGTCCATTTCCACCCACTCTTTGAGCTCCTTCAACACCTCTTGGAGACCTTTTCGGTGACGTTTCACGGTCTCCAGCTCCTCTTCGTCGGGGGTGTCTTTCAGTTTCGCGGATAGACTGTTCAGTCTGGGGAGCTTGATTCCTTCTCGCATGAGGGAATGGATAGTCTTGTAATCGGCGGCTGCCAAAAGGTCCCCCAGAGCGGTGCGGACCTCGTCGCGGAACAAGGCGGCCTCTTCGCCGAGCCGCTCTTCTTCCAATCTGTCGAGCTTCTCGGCAAGAAGGCGGATGCGGTCGAAGGTCTGTTCTTCATACATGGCGAAAAGGCGGGAAAAACGTTCCTCCGTGAAGCTTTCGGGACCGAGCGCATGCGCGAGCTTCTCACGGTCGGGATGGATGGAGAGGGCCTCATGAAAGAAGACGAGCTGCCGGCGCAAGGAGGAATCGTCCTTGTGGGCGAACGTGGCGACATAGTCGAGGAAGGCATCGTCTTTTTCTGCGAAGGCTTCGGCCAGGACGCTGTCGGCGATCTCGTCCTTCAATATTTTCTGCCGGGCTTCATCGGCCACATGGAGATTTCGGGAGATATTCTTCAAAAACCCGTATTTTCTGAGCAAGAACAGACAGAAACTGTCGAACGTGCGGATATGGGCGGCATCGATCCCGGCGAGCGCTTTCTTCAGCCGGGAATCGTCTTCGGCTCTTTCGGCGATGTTCTTCCGGATGCGCGCTTTCATCTCTAAAGCGGCCTTGTTCGTGAAGGTGAGGATGACGAGGCTCTCGATGGGGATGCCCGCTTCCAGCTTGTGGATGACGCGCGCGGTGAGGACGGCCGTCTTGCCGCTGCCGGCACCGGCGGAAACAAGGAGGTTCTTGCCCGTCGTCTCGATGGCTTGCTTCTGCGCGGGAGTGAAGCGGATGGCCATCACGCATCACCCCTTTCCTTCTTGAGCTTTCGGAAGATGTCGTCGGCCTTCGCTTTCAGTATAATCTCATAGTCACGAGGACGCTTGTGGCAGATGTCGGCATGAGGACAATAGGTGCAAGAAATCTCGTTCCTTCCCTCTTTTTTCGGCCGGATGGGGAACTCGCCTTGGCTGATGCTTTCGACGGCTTCTTCGATATTTTCATCAGTATGGGCGAGGAGCCGCTCGAGGTCCTTTTCGTCGTAGGTCTTCGTCTGGCTGAAGAAACCGCCGTCTTTCTTGAAGCGGAGACCCTTGATGAAGGAGTTGTCCAAGGCTTGGGGATCGAAGCGCAAGACGGCTTCCTTGTCGGCCAGGGTGAACCCGTCGAAACGGAAGAACTCGTCCGCGAGTTCCACGAAGGTCTTGTCGGCATCACGGTTCAAAGGCCGCAGATAGGTCCTTTGTTCATAGAAGCCCGTGAAACGCGCTTCGGGATTCGTCTCGCGAAAAAGCAACATATAGACGAGAAGCTGGGCCTTGATGCCGTGTATCGCCAAGGCGAGATCGAACGTGGGCTCCCCGCTCTTGTAGTCGACAAGGACGTGGTCACCGCCGTCTTGGAAGACGCGGTCGATGACGCCTTTCAAGCGGGCTTTCGGTGGATCGCCGTAGGTCTTCACGTGGCTCTCTTCGGACGCGTGGACCTTGAACTCCGTGCGTTCGAGTTGCGCGCGCAAGTGTTTGTGGGCCGTCTTTGCCGCTTCTTTCGCCTTCGCGACGAAGTAGGCCTCGCGGGCGTCCGTGGCCGCGGGAAAGTGTTCGTCGGCCTTCTCATCCAAGAACGTATCGGTGATCGTCCGGGCAAAAACCCCTTCTTCCAGCACGTCGTGGATGAAGCTCCCGAGCATCATCGCGTGGTTCTTTTCGACCTTGTCGACGGCGAGGACATGGTCGAGATAGAAGCGGAAAGGACATTCGAAATAGGCGGATAGTTGTGTATAGGAGATGTGGAGGGGAAGAGAAAGCAGACTCGCCAGCGTGAAATCAGTGATGCCCGTGAAGCGGTTGTCGAAGGTGTCGAATTCTTCGTACAATGCCGCCGGGCCTTTCAAGAGGTCCTTCGTCTTCGTGCCGTAGGTCATGTATTCGTCATAGAGCGTCTTGATCCGGAGCGCATCATCCGTCTCGCTGTAGATGCGCCGCTCGAAAGGGGCGGGCGCTTCTTCCCGCCAATCGAGGTCCTCCCGCAGTTCTTCGAGGAAATGGGCCTCGCTGAAGTGCTCTTCCGTGCTTTGGCTCGAGACATAGAGTCGGATATCTTCCAAAGCGGAGAGGACCGAGCGGACTTCTTCCTTTTTGCGTTCGTTCACTTCCGTCAAAGCGGGAAGGCCGATCTCTTCCTTGTCGCGGGGTTCGAGCATCTCGTCCTCTTCGGCGAGGGCGGGGAAATGGCCTTCATGCAAACCGACGACATGGGCGTGGGGCCTTTCTTCAGGATCGATGGTGGAAAACGTCTCGAGACGCACGGCGTCGGGAGTCCTGTTATATTTCGCTTTCTTTTGCTTCAAAATGTGAGCGAGGGCGTCTTTCACCATGGGGAGGGGGAAATCGCGACCGACAAAGCCGTTCAGGATGGTGACGAGCAACTCGCGGATGTTCGCCTCTTCGGGGGTGGGAGAATTCGAAAAAGCCTCGGCGAGCGCTTTTTCGAAGATGTCGCGCAGCTTTCTTCCCGGGGTGAGCGCGGCGAGGAATCTCTGCACGGAAGGATGTTCATACAGGGGGCTTTCCCCGAGATTCTCCACCGGGATGCCGAATTGTCCAAAAACCCTCCGGATGAGCGGCGTATAGGCCCTGTGGGCGTTCAACACGGCGATCCTTTTCAGCGGCGTGCCTTCATCGTGCGCTTGCCGGATCGAGGTCGCCACCTCGGCAATCTCCTCTTCGAGCGTCGTGAACCGTTTCAAGACTGCATTTCCCACAAACTCGCGGGGTGTTTCCTTTTCGACCCTGCGGAGTCCATAGGGGCGGAGCCTTTTTAGAGCGTGCGGAAAGAGGGGGTCGAAGAATTCTCCGTAGACAAGCGGTTCGTGTTCGGAGAAGAAGGTTTCGAAACGGCCGAAAGGTTTGATGGCCTCTTTCTTCAAAAGGTGCCGCTTCAGATTCCCGAGCGTCTTCGGAAAGGGGCGCTCATAAGACGCATTCTCGTCGACGAGGCGAAGATGAGAAAGCAATGGCACCACGACCGACGGTTTTTTTCCGAGAAAACGGGCGCCCTCGAGGAGCGCGCTTTTTTCCATACGGAAAAAGACCTTCTCGTAAAGGTCCTCCTTGTTCAAAAAGCGGACCGGCCGGAGGATGCCCTCCGCGTTCATCCGTTTCAGGATGCGCTTTTTCTCTGCATCGGTCGTGATGATGCATAGGGGCCGGGAAGCCTCTCGTATCAACTCGACGATTCTCATGGCATCTTCCTTTTCAGAGATTGTCGCGTTCTTCCTTGATGCGGAGCTGTCCGCAAGCGGCGTCGATATCGGCCCCGAGTTCGCGGCGCGATGTCGCGCGGATCCCTTGGGAGAGGAGCCGGTCGTAGAAACGGGCGTGCTGTTCGTCGTCGCTGCCTCGATAGTCGAGTTCGCTGACCGGGTTGAACGGGATGAGATTGACATAACAGAGCGTGTCTCGCAAGAGTTCGACCAACCGGTCGGCATCCTCTAAGCTATCGTTCACACCGGCGATCAGGAGATATTCGAAAGTGACCCGGCGGTTCGTCTTCTCGATGTAGGTCTGGACACTTTCCATGAGGCGCTTGATGGGATATTTCCTGTTTATCGGCATGAGCATCGAACGGGTCTTGTCGTCGGCCGCATGCAGACTGACGGCGAGATTGACCTGTTTTTTGAGGTCCGCGAAGGCGAGGATGCCGTCAGCGAGCCCCGCGGTGGAGATGGTGATCTTCCGGGCGCCGATTTCCATTCCGTAGGGGCTGTTGATGATGTCGATGAACCGCATGACGTTGTCGAAGTTGTCGAAGGGCTCTCCGGTGCCCATGACGACGACATGGCTCACGCGCACGTCTTCTCGCGCTTCGACGGCGACGATCTGGGCGACCATCTCTTCGGGGGTGAGGTCGCGGACTTTGTCGAAAAGGCCCGAGGCGCAAAAAACGCAGCCGAGGTTGCAGCCGATCTGGCTCGTGACACAGATGGTCTTGCCGTAGGGTTGTTCCATGAGGACGGTCTCGATGAGATGGCCGTCCGGAAGGGCGAGAAGATATTTCTTTGTCCCGTCTTTCGAGACATGGCACTCCGTGATCGGAAGATGACGGATCGTGTAGTGATCCTTCAGGTATTCTCGCAAGGCCTTGCTCGTATCGGTATAGAGGTCGAAATCATAGACCTTCTTCTTGTAGAGCCAGGTGAAGACCTGTTTGGCGTTGAAGGGACGGAAGCCCTTTTCCACGAGATCTTCCCCGAGACTCGAAACAGTCTCTCCATAGAGGTTTTTCATGCTATCACCGTTTCAATTATATCATAGCGCAAGCAGGCGGACCATGAAAAAAGCGGCGGGAAATGCCGCCGCTTCAATCATTATTTGAGGAGTTTGCGGGCGTCTTCGCAGTCATAGCCGAACGCGTCGGCCACGGCTTTGTAGACGACATGGCCGTCCATCACGTTCAAGCCCTTGCAGAGCGCCTCGTCTTCGAGACATGCGCGCTTGTAGCCCTTGTTGGCGATATCGAGGGCGTAGGGGATGGTGGCGTTCGTCAAAGCGAAAGTCGAGGTGCGTGGCACGGCGCCGGGCATGTTGGCGACGCTGTAATGCATGACGCCATGTTTCTCGAATACGGGGTTATCATGGGTCGTGATACGGTCGATGGTCTCGACGGAGCCGCCCTGGTCGATGGAGATGTCGACGATGACGCTGCCTTTCGGCATCTTCTTGACCATGTCCTCGGTGACGACCTTGGCCGCTTTGGCGCCGGGGATGAGGATGGTGCTTATCAGGGCGTCGGCGTCCTGGATGGCCTTTTCGATATTCAAGGGGTTGGACTTGAGGACGGTGATTTCCTTGTCGAAGATGTGGTCGAGATAGCGCATGCGGTCCTCGTCGAGTTCGACGATGGTCACGCGGGCGCCGAGGCCGATGGCCATCTTCGCCGCACTGATGCCGGCCGTACCGCCGCCGATGACGACGACATGGCCCCGTTGCACGCCGGGGACACCGCTGAGCAGAACGCCGCGGCCGTCGCGGTGTTTTTCGAGTTGTGTCGCGGCGACGATGGTGCCGCGTCTTCCCGCGACTTCGCTCATCGGCCGTAGCAAGGGGAGGTCTCTGCCCACTTGCACCGTCTCGTAAGCGATGGCCTTGCATTTCGATTTGACAAGTTCCTTCGTGAGCTCCTCTTCCGCGGCGAGATGGAGATAGGTGAAGATGACGAGGTCCTCACGGAAGAACTTGTACTCGGGAGGAAGCGGCTCCTTGACCTTGATCACCATCTCTTGGCTCCAGGCCTCTTCGGCCGTTTCGACGAGCTTCGCTCCCGCTTCCGCGAACTCTTCGTCCGTGATGCCCGATCCGAGGCCCGCCGTCTTTTGGACGAACACTTCATGGCCGCCCCTTTTCAGAAGACTCACCCCGGCCGGGGTGATACCCACGCGGTTCTCGTTGTTTTTGATTTCCTTGGGAACACCGATTTTCATATGAACCCTCCTGTAAGTGTTTTCATAACCCATACGGTATAATTGTAACAAACCCCCTGTGACTATACAACCGTAAGCGGGAAAAAAGGCGGAATTTGTATTACAAAACGACCTTGTCCCGACAAGACGAAAAAAGGACCGCGGTATACGCGGCCCCTGATGGTCCGTTCAGCGCTGGACGGCGCCGTGTTCTTTCTCCAAGGCCTTGACGATGTCTTGCACGAGCTTGTCGACGACATCGGCCTGGAGCGTCTTTTCCGCATCCTCGAAACGGAGGCGGAAAGCGAGGGATTTCTTGCCTTCGGGAAGTTTCTCCCCTTCGTAGAGGTCGAAGACGTGGATGTCGGCGAGGATGTCGCCCGCTTGTTCGTGGGCGGTCGCTTTGATGTCTCCGGCATTGACGGCGTCATCGACGAGCAGGGCGATATCCCTTTGCATGCCCGGATGTTTCGGAAGCGGGCTGTAGACGCTTCGCTTCCTTCCGAGTCCGAAGGCCTTCCCGATGTCGATTTCTGCCAGATAGACATCTTTGAGGCCGTGTGCATCGGCGTATTCCGGATGCACCTTGCCGATGTGGCCGATCTCTTCATCTTGC
>PUMR01000058.1 GCA_003551455.1 Mollicutes bacterium
GCAAAAAGTGCGACTTTTTTCGTTTCACCCTATTGCGATAGGGGAAACACAAAAAAATGACAAGTTTTTGCCATCCGAAAACGATAGTCGATCGGTGTTTGCGATTTGCACATTTTGGAACGGAAAGCAGTAGTCCCCCTATACATCCAAAAAAATAGCGGTAGTAGCGGTAGTGGGGATAGCGGTCAAGGTAATGAGAAAAGGTCGTGGGATATACCGAGTGGAGTAATCTTTCCAAGACGGATTTGACACCATTCGCTGCCAGAAAGTCGTTTACCCGGGCCATAAAATCATGTATAATAATATGGGTAAACCCGACATGTCTTACCCCATTTTTATAACTTGACTTAGAAGGAGAATCCTCATGATGCAATCCAAAAAAGCGATCCTGACCACCGTTGTGTTTTTTGGCGCCCTTTGGGGCCTAGTAGAGGCCACTTTGGGTTATGGCCTCCAGTTCCTCCCTCATCTTGTGAGCGGAAGTGTCATGTTTCCGATCGGCGCTGTCATCCTCTTTTACACCTACAAACAGACCGGCTCCAAACGGGCCGTCTTCTTTGTCGGTGTCATCGCCGCCGCCATCAAAGCCGTGAATTTCTTCACACCGGGGCTGCCGGCCATCAAGACCTACAACCCCATGATCGCGATTCTCATGCAATCGTTCTTCATCGCCCTGTTGGTCCCGCTTTTCGAAAAACGGACCATCAAGAGCATATTGGCCGGCTTCCTGGTCGCAAGCATCGGCTGGCGTCTGGTCTTCCTCTTGAACATCACCGTGAACAACGCCCTCACGGGCTATCCCTTCGCACAACTCCAAAGCTTCGCCAGCGTGAGCGAGTTCACCCTGGCCTATGGTCTCATGGGCGCCACCTTCGGCATCGTCTTCCTTTTCATCGCCGAAGCCTTGACCCGGCGCGTCCGGGTCACTCTCCCAATCCGTCCCGCCGCGGCCGGAGCGTTGCTCGTCGTGGCCCTGCTTGTCACCTATCTCACCATCTGATCACCGGCACTTCATCTGCCGCCGACTTAATGAACCACAAGATCCTGATGGGGAAAGACATCCACAAACTCATGATGGAGTTCGCCGAAAGCCGTGAGGCAAGAGGCCCCTGAGCCGCCCGACCGGTCGGGAAGATCGGCATCGATACCCCGCCCGCGGCTATCGTCAACGCCGCGTACAACACCTAGGGTGTCCGGGTCAAAAGCCTTCCGATCACCCCGGACAAGATTGCCGACTCCGAGGAAAGCGACCGCCGCTAGACGATATGTGCAGGAAACGAGGTCACATGATGGAAGAAATCCATGAAAAAATCCTGGAATACAAAAGGAAAGGCTTCGACGGCGTCCTCATCACCGCTGTCGAGAAAAAGGGCGAGGGCCCCGTCGAAGTCGGCAAGAAACTCTTCGTCGGTGAAGACGGGAAGCTCTTTGGCACCGTCGGCGGCGGCGCTTTGGAACACAGAGCGGTCGAGACCGCCAAAGAGCTCATGAAAAATCGCGAGAACAAGCTCGTCCGCTACCTCTTGAACGAGGACGGTCCGCAAACGACCAAGAAGGATTATACGAGCCTTCCCATGAAGTGTGGCGGAATGGTCGCACTCTTTTACGAGTTCACCGGCAAAAGACGCCATGTCTATATCTTCGGCGCCGGCCATGTGGCGAAGGCGCTCGGAAGGGTCCTCCGGACCCTCGATTTCCATCTCGTGGTGATCGATGACCGCAAAGAGGTGTTGGACGCCTACCCATACGCCGACAGGCTTGTGGAAAAAACCTTCGCTGCTTTTATCGACGAAGAAGGCCTGAAAGAAGGCTCTTTCGTCATCGTCTGCACACCCAGCCACCAATACGACTACAACGTTCTCGATAGGATCCTGGAGAAAGGTCTCGACATCCCCTATCTGGGTATGCTATGCTCGGCGGCCAAATTGCGCGACTATCTCGCCCGCATCAAGAAGAAGTTCGGCCCCGGCACAGACCTTTCGAACTTCTATGCGCCCGTCGGACTCGCCACCGGTGGCGACAGTCCCGAGGAAATCGCCGTCTCTATCGCGGCCGAGATGCTCGCTTTGGCTTACGATAAGAGAGGACATCTTCACATGAGGGAAAGTGAAAATGGTCCATATCGTTACTGGGAAGATTGATTCCGGCAAGACTTCCCGCTTGGAAAGAATCCATGCCGAAAAGGGCGGCGACGGCTTCATCGCCTTGAAAGACATGGAAGCCGGCCGGGTCAGGGGCTATTTCGCGAAGAGGCTCTCCACCGGCAAGACTTTTCCGCTCTCGGTGCACAACGAAAACGCCTTGGTCGCTTTTTCCGTCGCCTTTTCCATCGGTCCCTACCGCTTTTCGGCCGATGCCGTGCAGAGGATCGATGCTGTGATGCGTTCCCTGCTCGAAGAAGGGGTCGAACCGCTCTATCTCGACGAGGTGGGCCCCCTGGAGCTAAAAGGGGAAGGTTTCGACGGGCTGGTTAAGGCCATGGCCGCGAGCGGACGGGAAGTCTATCTCACCGTCCGTGATTCCCTTGTCGAGAGGGTCATAAGACACTATGGACTCGAAAATGCCAAGATCCTCGGGAAGTGAAGGGATGAATATCAGAATAAAGAATGCGAAAGCCTATATCGATGCTTCCTTCCGGATGATGCACATCTAGATCGCCAAGGGCGTCGTCCACCACATCACGAGCAAGAATGTGCTCGCAGAGAGCGTCTATGACGCCGCCGGCGATCTCGTCATCCCGGGCCTCATCGATTCGCATGTCCCCATGCCCCTTTTTCATTGCTATAATGGGCACTAGAATATTATGGAGGAGGACTCTTTTGAAACTTCCGCGAATTCTCAAAATCATCATCATGGTCTCTGTGACGGTGTTGTTGTTCCTCGGGGCGATCTTCGGTTTGCTCATTGTGAGTTTCGGTGTGCGCTTGCCCTATCTGAACCTCTTTTTCCGGCAAGTGGTATGGATTGTGCCTTTGGGACTCTGGCTTGTGATACTTATGCTTCTATTCACAAGAATACCGAAAAAGTTTATCGGGATGGGTTCTGCCGTCATAGTGGTGGCGCTCGTTTTGACAGGCGTCGGTATCCATCAGTATGAGAGTCGTCTGGAAGACCTCCGGTTGGACGAGCGAGGCTTCGACCTTTACGATTATCAACCGTTCATCGATTCCAACCTCTTGGCCGGTCTGGACGAAGAAGCGAGTTTTTCCATGGAGGAGCCCTTGCTTACGTTGGATGGTGCCACAGCACTCTATCCCGTGTATGCCGCTTTTGTGGAAGCTGTCTATCCGAGGGGTTGGTATCCGCCTTTCGGCGGCGGCAGCCCTGTTGTCAGCATGCAGACCGATCGTGCCTATGAGCGGCTTATCCAAGGCAGGACCGACATCATTTTCGTCGCCCAACCCTCAGAAGAACAAGAAGCCATGGCCGAAGCGCGCGGCGTCGAGCTGCATCTCACACCGATCGGTAAAGAGGCCTTCGTTTTCTTTGTGAACATGGAGAATCCCGTTTCCGATCTGACCGTCGATGAAATCATCGGGATCTATTCGGGCGAGATCACAAACTGGTCGGATGTCGGTGGCCCGGACCGAGCCATCGAAGCCTTCCAAAGACCGTCAGGCAGCGGCTCGCAGACCGCGCTTGAAAGCATCATGGCGGGCCACGACTTGATGGATCCGCCCAGAGAACTCACCATCGGCAGCATGGGAGGCATCATCCGCCAGGCCGCGAGCTATCAGAACCATCCCGCCTCGATCGGTTTTTCTTTCCGTTACTATTCGACCGAGCTTGTCGGCGATGAAAGCATCAAGCACCTCTCGATCGATGGCGTCTACCCCGGCGAAGAGAACATCCGCAATGACACCTATCCTTTCACCTCGAACTTCTATGCCGTCACGACCACGGACGACGATGAAACCATCAACAGTTTCATCGAGTGGATCCTCTCGCCCGAAGGCCAGTTGTTGGTCGAGCGTTCCGGCTACACCCCCATCAACGAATGAGATGATTGCAACAAGCAACGCCCGCTGAATGCAAAAAGGCCCGCCGGATTCATTATCCGGCGGGCCTTTTTTACTTATTCCATAACGGCACGGAACAGCTTGTCATGTGATTCGGGACGATTCATCGAGGAGCGGATGTCGCACGCTCAACGCATCCCATCACTGTCACGCATAAAATCTCACCCGGGTAAAAATCCTCAACCCCATACGTTGATAAAGCGCTTTTCGCCATCACAAAAGAAGAAGGACCAAGACGATAATGACAGCGATGACCGCGGGCACATAGGAAGCCATGTAAAAATGCGCATCCTTTTTTGTCCGGTTGCTGATTTGGGTGAAGAAATAGATGTTGACAGGAAAAGCTCCTCCCAAAAGCAGGATGATGAAGGCGGCGATGGCAACCAGAGGAATCCAGAGATTAAAGATGACGATGAAAATGATGGTCGCGATGGTATACGTCAACCCGCTCATAACGGCCAAGGCCGGCATGTCGCTTCTTTCATCCGGCAGGCGCTCACGCTGCAGAATCTCATCAAGCGACACATGATACATGTCGGCGATCAGACAAAGCGTCTCGATATCCGGCAAACTGTCGCCGTTTTCCCAACGAGAAACGGCCTGGTAGGTCACACCGAGTTCGTGGGCCACTTCCTTTTGCGTCTTTTCTTCTTCTTTCCGTTTCTTCAACAAGTACCGGCCGATCTTTTTCGTGTCCAATCTTATCACCTCAGTCTCAAGTATAGTATAGCACGGGAGTATTGGCTATAAACGGTAAGTTGCTTTTCTCAAGGGGTGGTTGAGTCGGCTGTATGGAGCGGTTTCAAAGTCATACATGGGAGGCAAGGTTTTATCGGGTCACGACGTGTGACGCTATCGTCAGCGAAAAACCCATGCCATGCCGAAAGAGTGGCCTTTATCTTTTATCACGGGAAAACCCGGATTCCCATAGACCGCGTATTCTTCGCTCGACCCGCTTTTCCCGGCTCGGCACGGCCGTCCTTGTTCGAAGAAGGTCCCTTCATTCACGAAGACGTTTGCCTTGACATACCTTGCGAGAAGTTATATATTGTACATACCCCCCATATAGGGGGGGTATGACAGGAGGATACTACATGAAGACCATAAAACTGAGAATCGACGGCATGTCGTGCGCATCATGCGTAAACAATGTCGAAACGGCCCTGAAGAAGACCGAAGGCGTGAAAGAGGCCCGGGTGAACATCACCGACGACAGCGCCACCGTCACTTTCGACGAGAGCGTGTTGCGCCAAGAAGAAGTGCTTTCCGCGATTCGAGAAAGCGGCTACGAACCCCGTGTCCAAGACGGCATGAAGTTCATATCGATGCATGTCCGCGGTATGACGTGTGCCACGTGCGTGAACAATGTCGACAAAGCGGTCGCCGCCCTCGCCGGCGTCGCCGATGTCAACGTCAACATCAGCAACGACAGACTCACCCTCCGTTATGATCCGGACACGTTGAAACTGACAGACATCAAGAAGGCCGTCGCCGACGCCGGCTATGAAGCGGTGCTCGAGGCCGACATCAAAGAAGACGAGGATCCCGAACTCGCCAAGATGGAACTCGCGAAAAAACGCATGAAACGAAGCGCCATCCTCGCCGGCGTGATCATGGTGTTGATGATGGTGCAGATGCTCGTCTATGCCGTACCCCGTCCCCTCTATACGACCACGGTCGCTCTCTTGGCCTTCCCGATCATCTTCTATTTCGGGCGCCATGTGCTCATCGCCGCCTACAAGTCCTTGAAGAACCTCCGCCCCAACATGGACGTGCTCGTTTCCATGGGCTCCTTGCCGCCCTATCTCATCGGCTTGTCGGGCATCTTCATCCCCCTCACCACCTTCGTGGAGATGGCGGCGGCGATCATGACCTTCCATCTCATCGGCAAATTCTTGGAGACCCGCGCCAAAGGCAAGGCCAGCCAGGCCATCAAGAAACTCATCGAGCTCGGGGCGAAAACGGCTCGTGTGCTTGTCGACGGCCAAGAAGTGGAAGTCCACGTCAACGAACTCGCACAGGGCGATATCATGATCGTCCGTCCGGGAGAGAAGATCCCCACCGACGGCATCGTCGTCGCCGGCGAAAGCGCGGTGGACGAATCCATCGCCACCGGCGAATCGATGCCCGTGAACCGCAAGAAAGGCGACGAGGTCATCGGCGCCACCATCAACAAACAAGGCGTGTTGAAGATCGAAGTCACAAAGATCGGCGAAGACACTTTTCTAAACCAGGTCATCCGCATGGTCGAAGAGGCGCAAGGCTCGAAAGTGCCGATCCAGGAATTCGCCGACCGCATCACCGGCTACTTCGTGCCGGCCGTGATGGTGATCACCGCCTTGACCTTCACATCGTTCTTGCTCTTCACCGATTTCCACGTCGGCATCCTCGCCGCCGTCGAGAACGTCCTACCTTGGGTCAACGCCGACCAATCGGCCTTGACGCTCGCCTTCATCACCGCCACGGCGGTGCTCGTCATCAGCTGCCCCTGCGCGCTCGGGCTCGGCACGCCGACCGCGCTCATGGTCGGAAGCGGCAAGGGCGCCGACCACGGCATCCTGATCCGGAACGGCGAAGCCGTACAGACCTTGAAAGACATTCGCGTCATCGCCTTCGACAAAACGGGCACCCTCACCCACGGAGAGCCCCGGGTAACCGACTTCCACGCGGTGAAAGGGGACGACAAGACCTTGATGCGAGTCGCCGGCTCCATCGAGAAAGGCTCCGAACACCCGCTCGCCCAAGCCGTTCTCGAAAAGGCCGAGGAACTGGGTGTAGAGCTTGTCGAGGCGGAAGGCTTCGAAGCGATCAGCGGCCAAGGCGTCCAAGCCACTTTGGAAGCTGAGCGTGTCTTCATCGGCAACCGCGCGTTGATGAGGGCGGCCGGCATCGCTATCGCCGCCGTCGAGGATGATGTCGAGAGATTGGAAAACGAAGGGAAGACCGTCGTGATGGTCGCAAGCGAGGACGCACTGCTTGGGTATATCGCCATCGCCGACGCGCTCAAACCCGGCGCCGCCGAGGTCATCAAAGCCATCGAGCGCATGGGCATCAAGACGGCGATGATCACCGGCGACAACGAACGCACGGCGAACGCCATCGCCGAGAAGCTCGGCATCACCCGGGTCATCGCCGGCATCCTCCCCGACGGCAAGGTCGCCGAAATCGTCAGTCTCCAGGAGGAGAACGGTCTCGTCGCCATGGTGGGCGACGGCATCAATGATGCGCCCGCACTCAAACAGGCCAATGTCGGCATGGCCATCGGCACCGGCACCGACGTCGCCATCGAGGCGGCCGACGTCACCTTGGTCCGCGGCGACCTGGAAACCATCCTCGCCGCGGTGAAACTCTCGAAGAGCATCTTCCGAAAAATCAAGCAGAACTATTTCTGGGCGTGGTTCTACAACGCCGTCGCGATCCCCTTCGCGATGTTCGGTCTTCTGCACCCGATGATCGGTGCCGCGGCGATGAGCGTGAGCTCGCTCAATGTCGTCTACAACTCCCTGCGCCTGAGAAAAATCCGGTTGAAAGGACTGACCCCGCATGAAGCCTGAACACGGACCTGCCTTGAATCTTCTCAAGACGGCCCGCGGACAACTCGACGCCATCATCCGCATGACCGAAGAATCCCGCTATTGTGTCGATATCGCCACTCAGGTCGCGGCATTGGAATCGTTGATCCGCAAAGCTAACCTCTCGATTCTCAAGCAACACATCGAGACTTGCGTCAAGGATTCTTTCCACGCCGGCGACTCGGAGGAGAAGATTGAAGAGGTCATCCGCATCCTCGGCAAGTACATGAAATGATGATTCCTTTTCGCAAACATCATCCTTGTGCATACGCATGCCGCTGATACGGAGTCTCTCCCCTCTTCCCGAGACCGAAAACGGTAAGACACCATCTTGATCGCGGGCGGAAAGCCCAAACGAAAAAACACCCCGTCATCTTGAGTGCATGACGGGGTGTTCGTTCGAATCGGATTCCTCATCGCCGGAAGCGACTACTATAAGGATTATTGCGCTGGGTGATTCTCACATCGTCAAGATCGCGCTCACTGGGTTTGTCAGTGAGTCTTTTCTTACGCATGATTCTGGTGTTGTTGAAGATTCCGGACAGCACTGTGATGAGCAAAAGGCCCCCGACTATAGCGGCAATCATGTATCCCATGGATATCATCCTTTCGACATCTCAGCCAAACCGCGCTAATCGTTTGATGAGAAGAATCGCTCATATTCATTATCGATGCCAAACTGCTTTCAGTATTGATACGGTTTTCCTTGGACCAGTGTGACGGGAAAGAGGCCAATGAAGGATAAGTGGTTATACATAGTATAATACCAAAAACACATCTGTCAAAGTGTTTGTGAGCATGAAACCTTTCTCGGCCCGCATGCGTCCGCCGGTTCAAGCAGTGTTCTCGGAGGTTGTGCTCA
>PUMR01000045.1 GCA_003551455.1 Mollicutes bacterium
ACTGAGTTTGAAGATAATGAATATTCAGTTATTCTTTATCATGACGAACCTTCCCACTACCCTGATGTAGCATGGGTAGGAAAATGTGCGCCAACAATCCCGGGCAGTATTACGTGGAAATTCAAGACTTTTACGGGACAGGTTCCTGCATCACTGACAACAGCTCAACTTGATGATTTGCACGCAGCAAATGTTAATGCCTATATCCGCAGAATGGGTATGAATATAACCAGTGAAGGCAAAACTACAAGCGGTGTTTATATCGATGTTGTTCGTGGAACTGATTGGTTAAGATCAAATATTGCGCATAGAGTGCAAAAATTACTTACCGTATCACCAAAAGTTCCGTATGACAACCCCGGAATTGCATCGGTTTTGTCCGAAATAAAAGCCAGTTTACAGGAAGGAACCGCGAACGGACTTATTGCAAGAGATGCCGATGGTAATGGTATATGGACTGTATCAGCCCCGGACAGAGCAGATATTGATCCTGCAATTGTAGAAACAAGAGTATTACCAGACATTACATTTGAATGCACTTTTTCGGGTGCTGTTCATGGTGTAGATGTTGCCGGGGTAGTTAGGATATAAGGGTGAACCAAAATGAGCGTAAAATCATATGATCCACTTGAAGACATCTTGGTTTATGGTGGAAGGACGATAACTGGATTTGCCGATGGAACTTTCATTACTGCTTCCAAACTGGAACGCAAATGGGAAACGCACGTTGGAGCCCACGGAGAAGTTACTCGGAGCCGCAATAGGCATCCTGTGGGACAAATAACGTTTACACTTCATCGGTCAAGTCCAGATATCGATTATCTCATCGGTAAAATGAACAGCAACGATATTGATGTGTGTAATGTTGTATCACGCAACACAAAACAGATTACTGCAGGTGGCAGTCAAGCATGGATAGCTGAATTCCCTGAATTCCAATCCACATCGGGCGATGATGTGCCAGAATTTGAATTCGTTGTTGAGGTTGCAGACTTCGAAATGAAATAAGAGGTTAATACATGGAAGAGAAAAAACAAGATATTCGAGGGGTGGAATATACCTTCAAAAAACTTTCGTCACGTGAATGGGCAAGACTTCGAGATAGAAGTAAGAACCAGCGTACAGGACATCTTATCGAAGAGAAATTTATGGATGAAGTGTTGGAACACGTTGTTATAGATCCTAAAGTTAAAATGGATGATATTGATTTCGCGCTTGCGGAGGAGATAGTGAACGCGGCTGCTTCCTTTTGTATCGGGAGAACAGAATAGGGGAAAAACATACTATATCCGTAAAGCGCGGGAAAACTGGTATATTTGGAGGCTTGTATTGAGCGAAACAAATATTACCTATTCTGATGCCGTATCAATGGATATAGAAGAAATTAAAGAAGCAAATGCAGCATTGGACGTTAAGCTGGAAGAACAAAAAAAATCGTTAAAAAGGGCAAAAAGAGGGAGAGGTAGGCGCCGATGACATTACGTTCATTAACAACCACCATTGTATTCCGGGATCAGGCATCGTCTGCATTAACGGGTCTTGATAGCAAAATAGATGATATTCGTGATAATGTAGGTGAAACCGGAACCGAATTCTCCAATCTTTCTTCAGAAACTACTGCGTTTGCTGATGCTGCAACAACTGATATACAAGATGTTTCAGATGAAGTCGATGTTCTAAAAGAGAAAACCGAAGAAACAGTAGATGTTACAACAGACGCCACAGATACAGGTGCTGTTGGGTGGGGTGTTCTTGCAGGAGCAGTAGCAGGAGCAACAGCCGCTTTAGAACTGTTTGTTCGAATGAATCAAGATATGTTTGAGTCTGCAGAACGAACAGCATATATAACGGGGTTGCTTTCAGAAGAAGTCCGTGAATTAGCGGTTGAAATGTCAGATGCCACATTTCCACTTAATGAAGCATACGGATTAATGCACCTTGCAGCACGACAGGGGATTGAAAGTGAAGACGCATTACGCAATTATGCTTTGTATTGGGATATGGTGGGTGATGCTTCGGGTGAATCTTCATTAAAACTTGCTGAATCAAGTATTGCATTACGAGCAACAGGGATTGCTGCAGGAGAAGAAGAACAAGCGCTTGCAGCATTTGGTTATGTTATTACGTCTACATCTCAGGATATAGGAACTTTCCTTTATAACCTTGAACGTTCACATTCTGAACTTGATGAATTAGGGTTTGGAATTAACGAAGCGGCGGCACTGGTTGGGGTATTTGAGGAAGAACTCGGAGTATCCGCAATAACAGCACGGTCTAAATTTAGAGAAGCGGTCCGTGAAGCAGAAGGAGATTTAGGTACATTTTATGAAACATTAGGAGTTTCAGAAGAAGTATTCCAAGAATACGTTGAACGGGTAGAAAGTTCAAGCACTGCAATACAGGATTTAGCTGATATTCATGCCGCATCCCGGACATCAGCACAACGATTACAGGCAGAAGTAACCAATCTTACTCATCAATATGGTGCTCATTTTCTCCCGATAATTGATATGGCTATTCCCGCATTAATGGGATTAACAACAGTTTTGGGTATTGCGGCGGCAGGAAAATTCCTTGGAGCAAAAGCAGCACTTACATATGGGGTTGCAATAGCCGGTGCAACTCTTCCATTATGGGCTATTATTGGAGCTGTTGTAGCTGTAGGTGTTGCTCTTTATCTCCTCTGGACACGGGTAGATTGGTTCCGTGAAGGTGTTCTCAATGTTGTAGATCAGGTTAAAGCAGGATGGGACTTTCTTACTGAAGGTATAATGTCTGCATGGAGCGAACAACGCGGGTTAATTGGAGGAATAGCCCGATTATACGAGTTCTTAAAAGATGTAGCAATAGCTGCATCTCAACTTATAGGTGGTGCAGTAAACTACCTTATCGAGGCTTGGCGTGAAGGAGAAGGGATTCTTGGCACTACTTTGCGGCATATAACGACTAATTTCATGATGGCAATGGAATTTATAGTCGGGATATTAAAAGTTGCAGGAGCACTTATTTGGGCTATATTTACCGGAGATATTGAACCTCTTCGTGCAGCATGGGGCGAATTAACAGGCAATATTTCTGCCAGATGGCGTGAAATGACTGATAATATTGTGGATTGGATATCAAACATAGATTTAGTCGATATAGGCAGAAATATTATAATGGGATTGGCTCAAGGGTTGTGGAGCGGTATACAGTATATTGAAGAAGCTGTTGCAGGGGTCCGGTCTTCGATTGTAGATGGTATAAAAGGGTTTTTTGGAATATCGTCACCATCCACACTTATGGAAGAATATGGTATAAATATGGCTATGGGACTTCAATTAGGACTTGAAACTGAAAGTAAAAGTCTTATTGCAGACATTTTACAGACAGGTATAAGGATGCCCGACACTTCACATCCTGCAACCGGGGTTCCAATCCCTTCAAGAGATGATGCAATAACATCCTCTGGTATGGCTGCAGGAAAACCCGGCACTGGAGGGGTTAGTCCTGTTATTAATATCCATATTGAGGGTGTTGGGAAAGACGCAGAAGAGATTGCCGATGCCATTGATAGAAGAATGAGGCAAACATTCAGCCAGTGGTTTGACAGATATTTTGGAGGATGATATGGCGTTAATTCCGACACCACATGGTTTACCGAGGCGATTGCCGTTTTCATTCATATATTCTACAATTGATCTTGTATGGATAGAATTAGATGTAGTTTCAGAAATACACCCCAAAATGGAGGGGACTGTATCAGAACACCCGATAGAAGGCGGCGAAATAGTTGTAGATCATGTCTTTAATCGACCAACAGAAATAAAATTAAACGGGGTTATAGCAGGCCCACATGCTCCACAGGCACTTGCTACACTCCAGCGTTGGATGAATGAAAATCATCTGGTTCATTATTATGGGCGTCCTCATGCTTTTAGAGAATATATTATTAAGGAGTTTACTACTTCTCATGATGTTCAGATAGGAGATGGTTTCAGATTTGCAATGGATTTACATCAGTTAAAGATTATTCGTCCTGCTCCACATCCTCTTTTTGGGGCTGATCCCGGATCTAACCCCGGTGGTGTGCAAACAGTAATATCACAAGCCAGAACAATTATTGATAAAGGACGGCAACAAATGGTTATAAGGTGATTCAGTATGGATAAAAGACGGTATATTAGAGTAAATAAAACTGCAATCCCCTATCGTGCTGTTATTGAATTCCCTGATACTGACTATATTATGGTATTTTATTATAATTCAATCGGGGATTTTTTTACTATTGATTTAATAGGACATAAAGGTGTTAGTATATATGGAGAAAAAATAACATACGGGTATCCTTTATTCCAAACAGCACGATTACAGGCTCCACAAGTGCCGTCTTCTCTTTACATTATCCCGTATGATATAGGGCATAAATCAACCCGTGTAGGATGGGACGATCTGGGAGAAAACGTGTTTTTGTATGTAATGACTCCAGAAGAGTATGAGAAAGGAGAATTCTGATGACAAAAGGTGCGTTCTGGCAACGGGAAATTAAACTGGTAGTAGAATTCTATTATTTTTCTGATGCAGATATGCGAGCCCCAATTGCTACAAGATCACTTTATATACGCACCCCTGATTTTATTTTGGAATTCTCCAACAAAGACTATGAAATCCAGTTTCGTACAGAAGTCGCACGGAGAAGAAATAGAGCTGATGTAGAATTATTCAATTTAAGCGATGATACAGTAAATAAACTTAATTTGCCTACTCCTATAACAGCGGCATGGCAAGTAACCCCAAAAGGAGGATGGCAAAAACAGGCATATCTTCATGCTGGATATCAAAATGATACTGGAGTATTGATATATGGGACAGCATTTCATGATAAAACATTTCGAGACGGCGTAAATAAAATAACATCAATTACGATAGACGGAATTTCACCCAGCGGATTTATAAATACACCTCTTACTAAGACATGGGGCGCGGGAGTTAAAGCTTCAGAAGTGATTCGAGATATTGCCGAGATGATTGGATTTAGAACTCATTTTTTGGGAGACGCTCTACAGTACGATAGAGTATTTGAATATGGATGGTCTATACACGAGAATAGCGCCGATCTCGCAATAAATCATATAGTCGTAGTAGAAATGAGTGCATATCATGGGATCGATTTTATTCAAAGTGAACGATTACGGCATCAGTGGGGCCATTTTAACTTATTCGTGTTTACATCTCGTTCTCCTCTTCATTTTGGAGAAGCACACACGCCTCCAATCCACATAAGCCACGAACATGGTTTATTACAACCTCCAAGTTTTACAGTGGTTAGTTTTGGGAGCGATGACTGGTATTATCGTATGGAATTTGAAACAATGTTGGATTATAGATTAACTCAATGGCGGGGGGTTTATATAGAAAGTCCTACGCATACGGGATATCACAATATAACAGAACTCCGGCATATTTGCACGGGGCACGAATACGTATCTCGGGTTACTACACGCACAGGAGGGAGAGAAGACTAATGCCCGGCGATGCTTTTTATGACTTAATGGATCGCCTATTAGAGGAGCGAGTGGGACAGATCCATACCTCTGTGATAGGAGAGGTTATCCAAGTTCGCGCCACCGGGAACCTTGATATCCAACCGATTCATCCGGGGTATCCTCGATTGATTCACGTTGCTGTAATCACGCCGCCAGAGAATTTAGTACCTGCGGGTTATCTCGGATATCGATCTATTGGAGGAGACGCTGAATACAAGGAGGGGGATATTGTATTGGTATCATTTACAGAGCGGTCAAGAACAGGCGAAACCCTGAAAAAACACGGTCTTGAGGACGGGGTTGTAGTGGGGAGATTATCATGAAGCAGGAGAAATACACATTATTATTGAACGACGGCGGTGATTTGGAGCTGGATGGTGAACAGAACCTTGTTTTGGTTGTGGGAGCCGAAGAGATAAATCAAAATATTCGACTGTTATTAAGCACTGCTCAGGGAGAATGGTTTTTAAACACCAATCACGGAACAGATTATGCAGCAATATTAGGCGAAAACTGGCCCGAAATAGAAGATATTGTCCGGCATATTATTACTGAAGGATTAAAACAGGAATCAAGAATAAAAGAGATTATTGAGCTTAATCTTGATTTCAGTTATGAAACGAGAATATTAAATATCCAGTTTACGGTTGATATTAAAGAAGAAATCATTACAGGCAGTGCGGAGGTGTCAATATGACAGGATATGGATTATTACCAGAGGGATTCAGGAGAAAACGATATCCCGACATTATTGTATCGAAACAAGCCCTTGCACGCAGTTTATTCGGTGAAAACATTAATTTAGAAGAATCTTCACCATTGGGGCTGTTTATTCGATTAAATGCGTGGGAAGAAGCGGCAATATGGGAATTAGCTGAAAAAGTCTATTATTCGGCGTTTGTAGGATCAGCCGAAGGCGTGACATTAGATTGGGTTGCTCAATATATTGGTATTGAAAGAAGAGCAGCACAAAGAGCAACCGGGATTGTTACATTTGAAGGTGCAGCAACAACAGTTATTCCTGAAGGAACACTTGTTTCTACTCCGGGCGGTGTCCGGTTTTCCACAACAGAAGAAGTCATTATTCCAACATTAGGGGAAATAGAAGCCGGAATAATTGCTGTTGATTCAGGAGTTGTTGGCAATGTCCCTCAAGATACGATAACTATATTCGTAAATCCAATTTCAGGGGTTAATACTGTTACGAATACAGAACCTACTTCTGGTGGTCGTGGAATAGAAACCGATTCGGAGTTTCGAGAACGATATATCCGATCTATTGCGAAAGGAGGAGCATCAACAATAGATAGTATCCGGGCTTCAATTCTTGAATTAGATGGTGTCCGGGGTTGTTTTGTTGTTGTGAACAATACTGATGGAGTGGTTGATAGTAGACCCCCACATTCATTCGAAGCCTATGTATTAGGCGGTGATCATGAAGAGATAGCATTAACAATTCTGCGAACAAAAGCTGCAGGAATCCAGACACATGGAGATATTACTGAAACAGTCGAAGATTCCGCAGGACAACCGCGTGATATCAGTTTTACTGAAGGAACAGAAGTTAGTATCACCGTTGATGTAACTTTAACCGTAACTCCTGCATTTCCACCAGATGGACTCGATTTGGTGCAAACAGAAATTGTTAAATATATCGGGGGAGAAGATGCAGATGGAACCATATATATGGGATTATCTATGGCGCAAGACGTTATTCATTCACGGGTTATCAAGGTAATATACGGGGCTGCCCCGGGTATTAGTGATATGATTGTTGGACTCAATGGGAATGAAGCCAATGTCGTTATAGATATAGGAGAGGTTGCAGTAGCTGATCATACGGATATAACTATAGGTACATAACAATGACTGCCACAGAACGAATGATTAGACGGCTTCCAGACGTTTATTCCAAGTTATCTGACTCGAATATTGAATGGTTATTATCGCTTCCGGGCGCTGAAATTAATGGAATAAATGCTGCTCTTGAATTAACAGAATTATGGCGCAATATCGATGTTGCAGAAGGTGCAACCCTTGATTTAATTGGATACAATATTCAACAATGGCGCGGGGCGGCGTCTGATCCTGTATACAGAATCCTTATTAAATCAAAAATCATCAGTAATATGAGTGATGGTAGTATAAATACCATTATTTCTGCGTTATCTACTGTTCTTGGTATAGATCCTTCTGAAATTATTATAACAGAATTGTATGAATTAACACCACCTGAACCAGCAGCAATAAGTATCGAGATTGATCCTGAAATTCTTCTTGAAGCTGGAGTTACATTCAATCAGACCGCAGCAATTGTATATAGAATGATCGCTGCAGGAGTCAGACTTGATTTTTTCAGTGAAGGAACGTTTGAATTAAGTAGTTCATATGATCCAGCCCCGACAGATTATGAATTTGATGATGAAGCGGGCTTTAATGGATTAGATACGAATGAAGACCCACTTGATACAGGTGGATGGTTTGGCTGGTTGTATTCACCTGCAGACGAACCAGAATTACCAATTTAGAGGAGAAACGAAACAATGACATGGAATGAAGAATTACCTGAATGGGACGAACCGGGAGCACGACCACCTGCAGGAAAAATAACTGGTGGATGGGAACCAGAAGAAAAACCGCCTGCAGGATGGTTTAATTGGTTATTTAACCGCGCTTATGAATGTTTAGCCGAATTAAGAGAAACCTTAGAAGGGAATGCCGGACAGGTATTGATTGCACAAGGCGCGGGAAATGCTCCTGAATGGCAGAATTCTTCAGAGATACCAACAATTGCCAGTATTATATCTCATGCAACCGATACCCAACCGTTAAGCAATACACACACCCGACAGTTGAGTGCATCTAGCGTATCTAGGGCATCTGGGTTTAAATCCCAAGTTAATGCGTCAT
>PUMR01000092.1 GCA_003551455.1 Mollicutes bacterium
AAGTGGAGATCACCTTTGATGACCTCGAGGAAATTGTCCACATCTTCAATATCGACCAACAAGGACTGGACTATGTGGTCCCCTTGGCGATCCAATGGCTGAATGAAGAAGAGACCGTCGGACCCGAGGCAGACCATTATGACTATCCGGTCGGCACATTCACCTATGCGGACAATGAACTCGACATCGATTACCTCCAAGCCGACTTGGAAGACTATCGTGACTGGCGCAATGACCGAGGTGGCGAGTTCGACATCTTCGCCGGTGTGATGAACGACATGGCGCGTTACTTCAAATCCATCTACATGGTGGCCGGCGTGGAAGAAATCATCTTCGATGGCAACACCTATACCTGGGACGAAGGCCAAACCACGGAATCCAAGTATTTCCATAACGGCACGAGCCTCGTGAGCGTTGTCGTGACCGCGTTCGTGGGTGACCTCGCAGGCGGCGAATTCGAATACGAATTCGACCTGCTCGGCGAGACCCTCGCAGTGGAGATCACTTTCGATGAACTCGAGGACATCGTCCATATCTTCAGCATCGAAAAGTACGGACTGGACTATGTGGCCCCCTTGGCGATCCAATGGCTGATCGAAGAAGAGACAATCGGACCCGAGGGCGACGATTATGATTATCCTGTGGGCGATTTCGGTTACTCGGACTATGAACTCGGCATCTTCTACTTACAAAACCATCTCGAAGGATATCGTGACTGGCGCAACGACAGAGGTGGCGAGTTCGACATCCTCGCCGGTGTGATGAACGACATGGCGCGTTACTTCAAATCCATCTACATGGTGGCCGGTGTGGAGGAGATCACCTTCGACGGTGTGACCTACACCTGGGATGAAGGCCAGACCACGGAATCCAAGTACTTCCATAACGGCACGAGCCTCGTGAGCCAAGTTGTGGCCGCGTTTGTGGAAGATATTCAAGACGGAGACCTCGAGTATGCATTCGACCTACTTGGTGAAACCCTCGAGGTGGAAATCACCTTCGACGACAGAGAGGCCGTCCTTCAAGAATTCCTTCTTGACAACTCCATGACGGTCACCGAAATGTGGGCAAGTGAACCTCCCACGCACCACACTGACTACACTGAATATATATTGGTCGGTGTTGTGGCCGCGACCACGGACAGAGGATATATTCTCCAAGACCCCGCCACGGCCATGATGGTCTCAGTACATGATAGCGAAGCCACTTTCACCCATGGTGATGAAGTCGTCATCATCGGCGATTTCAATGTCAGTTTCAGTATTGCCAGGATTATCGATATCTCTTACTCGGGGCATGTGTCCGCAGGCAATGCTATCAATTATGACACAGCAGCAGCTGTCACTCCCGACTATGAGGATTTCGATGTGGCCAACTACATGGGAAAACTTGTCAGGATAGAAGCACCTTATGGAAGACTCATATCTACAGCCGCTACCAGCTATCTCCGTCTTGCGCATGTCGAGGCGGGTCTTGGTAGTCAAATCTACGATGGCGGTTATATCGGATTCCAAAACGGCGCCAACAATCCCAACCTGACCGACACTCTCGCTGATATATTCGTTGGCGGCGGTGATAACACTCTATATTCTCCCTTTACCGTCTATTATTTCTTCTATGATTCCACCTCCGCTTATCAAAAAGCTGTCATCATCGGGGATGAACATATTGATATTGACGAGGATATGGAGTTCACCATCTCTCTTCAAGCGGACCATGTTGATGCCACAGTAGATATCGATCCGGACCAACTCGCTTATGACTTCTTTGATGAAGTCACCATCACTGCCAGTGATGTGACCGACCACAATTTCCTGCATTGGTACGATCTTGACCGGGAAGAGGTGTTCTCAAGTTCTCAGGTACACACTTTCAATGTCACCAAAGACTTGAACCTCGAAGCGAGATACATTGAAGTCATTGTTTGGGATTACGTCCAGTTCTTCGACAAAGAACAAATTCCTGGATCTTATGGTGATAGAACATATGAAGGCATCATAGACTGGGACTATGTCCATGGCCGTGATGATGACGGTTATGACATCGATGGAGGCGGCATTCTACTGCGGAGATCCGACGAACCATCCTCAATTCAAGGTACTTTTGAGGACGGTCTGAACGATTTCTACTTTGAGTATCGTAAGGCCTACACAGGGGCTGCCACGAGAACATACGAAGTCCACATCACCCATGACGGGACCACTGACATCTATGAAATTCCCGAATTTGGTAGTGGTACCGGAAGAGATGACACCATCCATCAGTTCTTGCTAACGGATTTGGAACTCGAAGGCGAAGTCACAGTCAAGATTGTGGCGGTCGGTCCGAACGGAAACCAACAAGCCGTCTTCAACAACATCTCTTGGACCGAGTACGACCCCGATTAATTGAGTTTCTCTCTTCAACTGAACAGCGTGACTATGTTAAACACTTACCCCTATGTGTTGGACAGGAAAAAGACAGTCCCATACTGATGGGAATGTAACTGAAAGGACTGACTCCGGTGTGTCAAAGGAGTCGGTCCTTTCTCTTTCAATGAGATTAACAAATGGTGACGCAGATAAAGGGGAGGAGTCGAACGATTGATTGCAAATGAGCAACATTTTAAGAAGCATAATAATACTATTGATTTAGATGCCCGTAACATGGCTTATTATTGTTTGCCCGGTGAAACGTGGCTCTCATATCATAGTGTAATCATATCGCACACCAACCGTTCGAATGACCAAAGAGTGCAAAATCTCGATATTTATGCTAAAATAAATCAAGCCATGTAAACGCTTTATGCTAGTGATCACATCGTATACATGATGTTTTTGCGCGAAATCACCGCTACGGAAAACGATTGCAAGCATAAGGGCAAATAATTCTCGGAGGGTTCCCAAATGTTGAAAGTGATCGGAAGGATTCTGGCAACGGTATTGTTGGTCACGGCCGCTTTGACGATCGTCGGCTGTAGAACGCGTTCCTATGAAGTCGAGGTGACATACGAAAACGGCACCGTCGAAGGGTATGGCACCTATAAAAAAGGAGAAACGGTCCCCCTCACCGCCGCCGCCGCGGAAGGCTACATGTTCGACGGCTGGAGCGGTGATTTTACAGAAGAGGATGCCACGCTGGAATTCGAGATGCCCGGCAATGATGTTTCCCTCACCGCGCATTTCGTACCCGCAGAATACAATGTGACCGTGGAATACGACAGTGAACACGGTGCTGTCGAAGGCTATGGTACCTTCAGCCCCGGAGACACCGTCGAACTGACGGCCACACCGTCGGAAGGCTATGAGTTTGCCGGCTGGGAAGGTGACCGCACAGGAGAAGAGACGACGCTCACTTTCGAGATGCCGACGGAAGACGTTTCCTTGGAAGCTCTTTTTGCAGCGGAGATATATAACGTCCATATAGATTATGACGAGGAAAAAGGTAGCGTCGAAGGTCATGGTGAGATCGCTTACGGCGAGACCGTGGTTCTCACGGCCACGCCCGAAGAAGGATACACATTCGCAGAATGGACAGGCGACTTCACCGGAGATAGTGAAACCCTCGAGTTTTCGATGCCGGCCGAAGATGTCACCATTGAAGCCCACTTCGTCCCGGCCATCTACACGGTTTCGGTCACTTATGATGATAGTGAAGGAACCGTCGAAGGCTATGGCGAGATCGCCTACGGTGAGACCGTGGTGCTCACGGCCATCCCCGAAACTGGCTATGAGCTTGAAGAATGGACAGGCGACTTCACCGGCGACAGTGAGACCCTCGAGTTCACGATGCCGGCCGAAGATGTCGAGATCGAAGCCCATTTCGCCAAGATTCTCTTCAGCATCACAGTGGAATACGATACCGACAAAGGCACCGTCTTGGCCCCCACTGAAGCGACCTACGGCCAGCAAGTGACCTTGTTCGCCGAACCGGCCGAACACCACACCTTTGAAGGTTGGACCGGCGACAGAGAAGGCTCATTCCATTCTCTCACCTTCACCATGCCCGCCGAAGATGTGACCATAGAAGCGCTCTTCGAAGCGAAGAGCTTCGAAGTGGAAGTCGTCTATGACGACGATAGAGGAACTGTCGAAGGCTATGGCGAAATCAAATACAACGAAACCGTGACCCTCACCGCCGCCAGCAAAGAAGGATATCTCTTCGACGGTTGGACCGGCTTTATGGAAAGCGATGACAAGATTCTCACCTTTACCATGCCCGCCGAGGACATCGTCCTCGAAGCGCATTTCGTCGAGGCCTACGCCATCACTGTGAACTATGACAGCGACGAAGGTAGCGTATCGGGCTACGAAGGCAAATTCGCCGCCGGCGCGACCGTCGAATTGACGGCCACCCCCGCCACCGGATATGCATTCGACGGTTGGAGCGGCTATCTGGAAAGTGACGAAGAGACCATCACTTTCGAAATGCCGGCCGAAGATGTGGAATTCTCCGTCGACTTCGCCATCGTTTACTATGAACTGACCATCACGACGGAAGGAAACGGACAAGTGAGCGGTGAAGGCACCTACAACTATGGCGACACCGTCACCATCGAAGCCACCGCCGCTTCCGGCTGGCGTTTCATCGAATGGAGCGGCGACCTATCCTCGAGTTCCGCCGAATTCACTTTCACCATGCCCGCCGCCGACATCGAGATCGAAGCGCTCTTCAAAGAAGTCCACACAGTGAACATCTCCTATGATGATACCAAAGGCTCGGTCAACCCCGAAGAGCCTCGTGAATATGTAGAAGGCGAACGAGTCACTTTGGAGGCCGTGGCGAAAGACGGCTACAAGTTCTACGAGTGGAGCGGTCATGTGGACACCGACAGGGCGACCATCACTTTCACCATGCCCGATCACGACGTTTCGTTGACCGCCACCTTCGTGGTGGCCGACTTCACCGTCACGGTCGACTATGATGACGACAAAGGCTCCGTCACGGGCGCCGGCGAATACTCCTACGGCGCCGATGCGACCCTCACCGCAACACCGAAAACGGGCTACGAGTTCGTCGGTTGGAGCGGTTATAAAGATAGTGACCAGCGGACCATCACCATCGAGAACATCACCGAAGACATCCATCTCGTAGCCACCTTCGCCCCGCAATCTTACGACGTCAACATCACCTACGACGCCGATATGGGAAGTGTTGTGGGAGAAGGCACTTACGAGTTCGGCGAAGAAGTGATTGTGGAGGCGATTCCTGACACCGGCTATGAGTTCGTCGAATGGACGGGCGATCTGACATCCACCGACAGGATGTTCATCTTCGATATGCCCGCCCAAGATGTTACTTTGGAAGCGGTTTTTGCAGAGATTCCTACTCATAATATAGCTGATATTCTTGCCATGGATGACGGAGATGTTGTTCGGGTTGAAGCCGTCATTTCTTCCTATCGCGCTCACCACCGCAAATTCTACATCCAAGATGAAGACGGCACTGCCATCAATATTTTCGATGACGAACTCTTCGATGAAGAATCTCTGGCAATCGGCAACAAGATAGTCATCGAAGGAGAACTCGATACATACACACTACATGGTAATGACTTGCGCCAGTTGCGGAATGTCACTCTTGTTTCTAACGACGGGGGCGACCATCCAATCACGGTGATCGATGACAAGACGATCGAAGATATTGTGAACACCTATCCCGATAACACGAGCATGCGTTTCCGACTGCAAGATGTTGTAATCAGCGATATCGACCCTGCCGGTGATCATAGCAGCAATTTCTTGTTGGAAACAGGACAAGAAACAAAACTAAAGTTCCATTTCGGTAGCTACGGCCAACATCTTCTGGACATTCTTGAGGTGGGCGACACCATTGAGTGGATCGAGTTCACCGTACATGATCTGCACTTTGGGGAAATCCGCCTTGAAGGCGTCGTGTTCCCCGAATTGGACGATGATCTGATTGAAGCCAATGCCAAGAATGAATTTGCAATCCCCGATGAAGTAGTTGGGGACCTCAACATGATCGAACTGTTGGAAATTGCAGGTGTGGATTACGACCGTGGTCCTGATGTATTCGATGTTGTATGGACTTCGAGCGATGAATCAGTCATCGAACTTGACGGCACTGTACACCGCCCCGCTCCGGAAGAAGATGATGTGGATGTGGATCTCACTGCAACCATCACGAATGGCAATGGTGTCATGATTGTCATCGATTACGAAGTGACTGTTCTTGCTGAACTGGGGGATCTCATCAATGTTTTCGAAACTGGATTCGAGGCCGAAGAAGGATTCACGGCAAGGACAAATTATATGGGAACTCATGAAGATGAAGGAATCGATCCCTATACATGGACCTTCTTCTTCGGCACCCCTTCAACAACCGCTCAGATTAGTGGCGAACAGTCCGCCCAGATGCGTTGGTATAAATCCCATGAAGATAGTTTTGGCTATGTACAAACAAATTTCTCGATTCCCGATGTCCGTCTTGTGAACTTCAGTGCTCTCGGCACCGGAGGAAACGATGTGGAAGTATCTTATTCCTATGACGGAGAAACCTGGCAGGGAGCAGTTGTGTTCGAACTCGGTACGAGTGCTCAGGATTTCGTCTATGAAATCAATCCAAGTGAGCCCGTGTATCTCCGATTCAAACTTGTCTCGGACGGCGTGGATGCGTCCAGAGTCACCTTGGATGACATCATTGTTGAAGCCGAGGATACTCCAGCTGCGCGAGACTGGCACGATAATTGGCAGGAAAGCCTTTTCGAAGGAATTGCTGCTTATCATATCGCACCTCCGGCGGAAGTCACTGACGATATCACACTGGCTGACGAGGTGACCATCTTCGGTGAAACTTACAGCGTCGCTTGGGAGTCTAACAACGAAGATGTAATTGAAAATGATGGTACTGTCCACCGTCCCGGACCGGGAGAAGATGATGAAGAAGTCGTCTTGACAGCCACCTTGAGCAACGGCAACGGCGAAGTACACACTCTTGATTTCGACGTGACTGTAATCGCCATACCCTTGAAAATGAGTGTGGCAGACGCCTTGAGTCTTGATGATGGGACAATCGTGCAGATTGAAGCGGTCATTTCTTCCTATCGTGCTGATGCTGATGACCGAGAATTTTTCATTCAAGACGAAGATGGCACCGCTATATTCATCTATGATGGAGATCTTTTTGATGACGAATCCTTGGATATTGGCAACAAAATAATCATCGAAGGAGAACTCGATACATACACACTTCACGGGAATAACTTGCGCCAGTTGCGGAATGTCACTCTTGTTGATAACGATGGAGGAGATCATCCAATCACGGTGATCGATGACAAGACGATTGAAGATATTGTGAACAACTACCCTGCTAATTCAAGTATGCGATTCCGCCTTGAAGATGTTGTTATTAGTGATATTGCACACGGTGATTATTTCCTCGAAACTGGAGCGGCCGAAAAATTGCGTTTTGATTTTGGTAGTTATGGCCAACATTTTGTGGATATTCTCGAGGTAGGAGACACCATCGATTGGATTGAGTTCACGGTTTATGATATTTTCTATGATCATATCCGTCTTGAGGGCGTCGTGTTCCCTGAACTCGATGAAGACATGATTGAAGATGTAGCAAAACGTGATTTCGCTATCCCCGATGAAGTGTATGGAGACCTCAACATGATCGACCTGCTGGAGATCGAAGGCGTAAACTACGATCGCGGCCCGGACACATTCGATGTTCAATGGACTTCGAGTAACACAAATGTTATCGAAACAGACGGCACCGTGCACCGCCCCGACATCGGTGAACCGGATGTGGATGTGGATCTCACGGCAACCATCACGGACGGCAATGGCGTCAATATTGTCATCGATTATAGTGTGACTGTCATGGCAAAACGCCCAGTTGGTCCCACTACAACTGAGACCTTTGCCGGTATTGACAACTTCGCATACGATGAAGAGGGTACCATCGAAGGAGATAGTGGCATTGAGTGGAGCTATGTCGATTTGCGTAAAGATAGTGATGATTATGGTGATTTCGTGCAAATGAGAGCAACAGAACCTTCTCGTCTTGAAGCGTCTTTTGAAGGTGGTCTTGACAGCCTTACTGTTGACACTATGGCATTTGGTGGAGGTCGTTCCTTCGATATCATCATCAACGAAGGCGAGGCCGACGAAATTGTCTTGACCGTGGAGAACATCGGCACCGACATGCTCACCAAGACTTTCGAAAATCTTGGTGTTGAAGGTGAGTTCACCATTACCATCACCAACATGAGCAATCCACTTAAGATATATCAAATTGAGATGGTCCATCAACCGGAAGATTAATCCACAGAATCCGGAAATTATTCCAAGACCCTGCAGAAAGTGGCTGCAGGGTCTTTTATGTGAATACATTATAT
>PUMR01000073.1 GCA_003551455.1 Mollicutes bacterium
ATCCCTCCCTGGTTTCTTTCATCCTTCAAGACCATTATACCATCCTTTGTGCATCCTGGGCATCTTACTTTCTTGAAAAAAGCTTCCCAGCTGGTATAATGGTACTACCGAAGACGGCAACAGAAAGGAGACCCCCATGTTCACATTGGATATCGAAGGCAAGAAAAAGACGTTCCGGACCAAAGTGCGACTGCTCGATCTGCTTGACGATCCCGAGAAACGCCACTATATCGCCCTCGTCAACAACCGCCTCCGCGAACTCCACTACGAAGTGGATTACGACGCCGAGGTGCAGTTTCTCGATTCGCACCACCCCGAGGCCGTGCACGCCTATGAAGCGAGCCTCCGCTTTCTCATGGCGATGGCGTTCAAGAACATCTATCCCGACTATGATTTCAAATTCAACTACAGCATCTCCCGGTCGGTGTTCTGCCACATTCTCAATCTCGAGGAAGGCGCGAACATCAGCGAGATCATCAAACGCATCGAAAAGGAGATGCAACGCCTCGTCGCGGCCGACAAGGACATCGTGCGCCACGAGATGAGCAAGGAGAAAGCGCGAGAATTCTACAAGAAACACGGCTACAAGGACAAGCTCGAGGTCATCCGCTACCGGCCGGAGGACATCGTCCACTTCTACGAATGCGACGGCTATCTCAACTACATGTACAGCCTCATGGTGCCTTCCACGGGCTATCTGAAGGAATTCAGGCTCCGGGCCTATCCGCCGGGGTTCCTCATCCAGTATCCCCGGGCCGAGACCGGCGCGGAGATCCCCTCCTTCGAGGACGCCCCGATCTATGGCCGGACGCTCAGGCAGGCCAACCGCTGGGTAGAGCGCATCGACGCCCACACCATCGCCCGCATCAACAATCACGCCGAAAGCGACCACGTGGCCGATTTCGTGCAGATGAACGAATCCCGCCACAACCAGATGCTCGCCGAGATCGGCGACACCATCGAGGAAGCCGCGGGCGAAATCCGGCTCATCGCCATCGCCGGCCCCTCCTCTTCGGGCAAGACCACCTTCAGCCACCGCCTCCGCGTCGAACTGATGACGCGCGGGTTGAAACCGGTGATGATTTCCTTGGACGACTACTATCTCGACCGCGACCAGATCGAGCCCGACGAGAACGGCCAGATCGACCTCGAACACATCAACACGCTTGATATCGAACTCTTCAACCAGAACATGCTCGACCTCATCCAGGGGCGGGAAGTGGACATCCCCCATTTCGACTTCATGATCAAGAAGCGCACGGGCTTCAAGAAACTGAAGATCCGCGAGGACAACCCCATCATCATCGAGGGGATCCACGCTTTGAACGAGACCCTCACCGAACTCATCCCTCATCATCAGAAGTACAAGATTTTCATAAGCCCCCAACTGCAGATCAACATCGACCACCACAACCCGATCAGCATCACCAACCTGAGACTTCTGCGGCGGATCGTGAGAGACCGGAAATTCCGCAACGCCCCCGCAAGCAAGACCATCCGCATGTGGCCTTCCGTCCGCAAGGGCGAGTTCCGCTGGATCTATCCCCATCAAGAGGGCGCCGACTACATTTTCAACAGCTCCTTGGCCTATGAGCTCTGCGTGATGAAAAAACACGCCCTGGACACCTTAATGGAGATCCCCCGCGAGAGCGAGCACTTCATCACCGCCAACCGCCTCATCAAGTTCTTGAAATACTTCAAGGACATCGACGACGAACTCATCCCCAACAACTCCCTCCTCAAAGAGTTTTTGGGCGGAAGCTGCTTCGACTGACAAAAAAAAGCCCCGGTCGGGGCTTTTTTATTGGCGAGCGACGAGAGCCGCTTCCTTGTGTCCTTTTTTCTTCAGGGATGCCGGCGGGCTCCTCCATACCGGCAAGAAACATCAGGCGGAGGAAACTTGCGGGCGTTCTTCTTGGGAGGGACGGCGGTTCTTCCCGGGTGTCCGTTCGCGTGTTTCACTTGATTTCGACATCGACCGTGATCTTTTCGTCGTCACCTTCCTCGTCGGCCTTGTCGCCTTTTCGCGGTTTTTTTGCGGCATCATCGTGCCGGAAGGGGCCGCCGAGACCCGAGAAGCCCTGCAGGAACTCGCCCACGGTGACATCGAAAATCCTCCTGCCGCGAGGGATATGTCCGGCCTTCCCTTTGAAGCCGTGGTGGGCCGGGAAGAAGATGGTGTTCACGATGGGGACGAGGAAGAAGATGAGCCAGCCCGGATGCCAGAACCCTTCCAGCGCGATGCCGAGGACGACATAGAGGGCGGTCACGCCGAAAGCGACCAGGCTCCGGGGGTCCAGACGTTTGTTGAAGAAGATGTGGCTCAAGGGGATCAAGAGGAAGACGACCCAGCCCGGGTGCGGCCTGTCCAAACCGAGCCAGATCCAGAGGAAGAGCATCAGCGCGATGAGTGGCATGAACTGCTCCACCCGTCGCAAGGGGTTTTTCGAGAGAAGCAGGGTAGATAGCGGGATGAGGAGGAAGAAAGAGACGCCGAGTCCCCAACGCTCCCATACGAGCCCGCTCGTGAAAAAGAGGGCGAGGCTGATGAGCGGCATGGCGAAAAAGACACGTTCTTTCATCTCGTGTTCTCCTTTCTCTTTTCGGCCGGGGTTGGGTATGTTTGCCGGCTGTCGTCAAAAGAGGGGCATCCGTCGGGACACTGTCGTCCAAGAGGATTCGTGGAGGCGCCAAGGATCCTCACCGGGTCTCGTCATCCTCTTCTTCCTCGTCTTCTTCTGCTTCGTCCTCGACCCTTTCCCCTTCTCTGACGGGGTCTTCGCCTTCACCGTCACGGAAAGGCCCGCTGAAATCGGACAACTCGCTCGCAAACTCGGCCAGAGCGCTCTGGAAATATCTTCCGCCCCGGCGATAGCGGCCCTTCTTCGTGGGAAAGAAGATGATGTTCACGATGGGGATGAGGAAGAAGATGAGCCAGCCCGGATGCCAAAACCCATCCAGCGCGATCCCGAGGATGACATAGGTGATGCTCACCACGAAGGTGACGATGGTCCTGGCATCGACACGGGGGTTCAAGATGATGTTCGCCAGGGGAATCAAGAGGAAGACGACCCAGCCCGGGTGCGGACGATCGAAACCGAGCCAGATCCAGAGGAAGAGGGTCAGCGCGATGAGCGGCATGAGCTGGTTCAGCCTCCGGAGGGGGCTTTTGGCGAGGATCAAACTCGAAAGGGGGATGAGGAGGAAGAAAGTGACGCCGAGTCCCCAGCGCTCCCAGACGAGGCCGGCGGTCAAGAAGAGGGCGAGGCTGATGAGCGGCATGGCGGCGACGATGCGTTGTCTCATAGGGGGTTCTCCTTTCTTTTTTCGATGATGATAGGATAGGGGGCGTCTTTCCGGTTCAAGGGCTGATATTTGACCACGTGGAAACGGTCGGCGGGAAGCGTTTTGACATAGCGGTCCAACGCTTTTTCTTCGGTTCTTCCTTCCGGGTGGCCGGGATAGACCATGATGACGATGATCCCGCCTGCGCAGAGGATTTCCGTAGCGTTCTCGACGGCTTCGATGGTCGTGGGCGCTTTCGTGGTGAGATGCTTGTCGCCGCCGGGGAGATAGCCGAGGTTGAAGACGACAGCCTTGATGTCATCGTGGACATAGAGGGGGATGTTATGGTGGGAATCGTGGATGAGGGTCACGTTGTCCGCGCCCGCTTCGGCAAGGAGCTGCCGGGTTCTCGCCAAGGCTTCCTTCTGGATGTCGAAGGCGAAGACGTGGGCGCTGATTCGAGCGAGAAAGAGCGTGTCCTTCCCGTTTCCGGCGGTCGCATCGATTGTGCGGTCCGTCTTTTCGACATGGGCCGCGAGCATATCGTGGGCGAAAGCGATCGACTCCGACAACATCTTCCCACCTCGTTTCCGTTCTGCAACTCCATTATAACAGAATCGCCGCTTTGCGCCCAGTAGGGAAGAATCCCCGCGACCTTGTGTGAAACGGCATTCCAAGGTATAATGTAGAGTCAGGACAACGAAAAAGAGGTGACGACCATCATGGAAAAGCTGGATTCATCCGCGATCATGCGGCTCGCCATCGAGAAAGCGCGCAAGACCATGACCGAGGATCTGGGTGGTCCCTTCGGCGCCGCTATCGTGAGTGACACGGGCGAAATCCTCGCCGTGGCTTCGAACACCGTCCTCGGCGACAACGACCCCACAGCCCACGCGGAGATCAACGCCATCCGCCAAGCCGCCCGCAAGTTGGGCTCATACGACCTTTCCGGCTGCACATTGTACACGACGGCCCATCCCTGCCCGATGTGTCTCGGAGCCATCATCTGGGCGAACATCAAGCGCATCCGCTATGGATGTCGCCCGGAGGATGCCGACGAGATCGGTTTCCGCGACGATTTCATCTACGACTTCATCAAAGGCGACATGCGCGACAAGGAAATCCTCGAGATCGCCGAAGACGAACGGGACGAGTGTTTGGAACTCTTCGCCGAATACAAACGGATGAACAAAGTGATCTATTGAACGAGACCCGAAGAAAGAGGCCTCGCACAAATGCTGTGCGGAGGCCTCTTTTTTGTGGGGTTATTTGTCGCCCATGGTCATGACCATGACGGCTTTGGCCGTGTGCAGACGGTTCTCGGCCTCTTGGTAGACGATGGAGTGCTCGCCGTCGATGACGCTGTCGGTGACCTCGTTGCCGCGGTCGGCCGGCAGCGCGTGCATGTAGTTGACATCCTTTTTGGCGAGCGCGATCTTCTCCTCGGTGCACTTCCAGTGGCGGTTCGCCTCGAGAATCTCGTCGATGACCTCGTCGGACGCGTTCGACGCCCAGCTGCCCCAGTTCTTGGGGATGACGATGTCGGCGTCGCGATAGGCCTCGTCCTGGTCATGGGTGATGCGGAAGGAGCCGCCGTTCTCCTCGGCGTTCTTCTTCGCCTTCTCGATGACCCACTCGGGCAGTTCGTAGCCTTCGGGATGGGCGAGGACGACGTCCATGCCGTAGCGCGGGAAGAGGAGCGACTGCGTCAAGGGTACGCTTATCGGCTTCTTGTGGCTCGTGGCATAGGCCCAGATGATGGCGACTTTGAGGTTCTTCGTCTTCTTCTTCACTTCCTGGATGGTCATGAGGTCGGCGAGTCCCTGCATGGGGTGATACAGGTCGCATTGGAGGTTCATGACGGGGACGGTGGCATGCAGGGCCATCTCGCGGAGGAACTTGTTGCCGATCTGCCAAAAGCAGTTCCGGCAGGCGATGGCGTGACCGTAGCTCGAGAGGATGATGGCCGTGTCGGTGCCCGTCTCGCCGTGGGATATCTGCATGGTAGAGGTGTCGAGGAAGTTGGCGTGTCCTCCCAGTTGGGCGATGCCCGCTTCCATGGAGTTTCGCGTGCGCGTGGATTGTTCGAAGAACATGAGGAAGGACGTCTTGTTCTTGAGGTAGTCGGTCACCTCGTTTTCGCGGAATTTCCGTTTGAGTTCGGCGGAGACCTCGAGCAGCTTGTCGATCTCCTCTTTCTGCCAATCTTCCAACGTGATGAAATGTTTGCCTTTGAACAGGGGTTTCATATCAATCTCTCCTAGTCGTTTTTATTTTCTCAGTTCGAGGTATTTCCGGGGGATGACGGCATACATGGCGGCGGCCTTCACGAGATGTTCCTTCTCGGTCTTCTCGTTGGGGGCGTGCGCCTCGTTCTCGTGACCGGGCCCGAAGCCGATGCAGGGGATGTTGTGGCGGCCCATGATGGAGACGCCGTTCGTCGAGAAGGTCCACTTGTCGACGAGGGGCTCGGCGTCGAATAGTTCGCGATAGGCGCCGACGGCCGTCTTTGTGGCGATATGGTCCTCGGGGAGGACCCAGGAAGGGAAATAGGCTTCGGTGGGATATTGCAGACCGGTGTAGGAAGGCCGGTCATAGGTATACATCTCGACCTTCGCTCCGGCATGTTTCACGGAAGGGAGTTCTCTGATCTCTTCCAAGGCTCCCTCATGCGTCTCGCCGTGGGTGAGGCGGCGGTCGATGGAAATCGAGCAGCCGTCGGCGACGGCGCAACGGGAGGGCGAGGAAAAGAAGATTTCGCTCACGGTCAAGGTGCCTTTGCCGAGGAAGGGGTCGTAGTGGAGTTTGTCGTTCAACGCCTGGAGTTCGGTGAGGATCGGCGCCATCTTGAAGATGGCGTTCTCGCCGCGTTCGGGGGCGCTGCCGTGACATGAGACCCCGCGGGTCGAGACCTTGATCTCCATGCGGCCGCGGTGCCCGCGATAGATGTTCAGACTCGTCGGCTCGGTGAGGACGACGAAATCGGGTCGCACGCCCAGCTCTTCGATGATGTATTGCCAGCACAGCCCGTCGCAATCCTCCTCCTGCACGGTACCCGTCACGAGCAAGGTGTAGTCGCCATCGAGCTCGAGGTCCTTGATGATCCTTCCGGCATAGACCATGGAGGCCATGCCGCCTTCTTGGTCGCTCGTGCCGCGGCCGCCGATGTGTGTCTCGTCTTCGAAGCCTTCGTAAGGGTCGAAGTCCCAGTTGTCCTTGTCCCCTACGCCCACGGTGTCGATATGGGCGTCCATGGCGATGAGGTGCTTTCCCGTGCCGATCCGGCCGTGGACGTTGCCCATGGGGTCGATCTCGACCTTGTCGAAGCCGACTTTTTCCATCTCGGCCTTGATCCTTTTGATGACTTCCTCTTCTTGTGCACTTTCGGAAGGGATGCGGACCATGTCCCTGAGGAACTTGGTCATGTCCTTCTCGTATTCTTTCGCTTTCGCGAGGACTTTTTCCATGATCGGTGTCATGTTGTTTCCTCCTTCTCTCTATACTTCGCGATTTCTTCGTTGTAGTGGAACACTTTCTCGTATTCGGCGTTCCAGAAATCCATGGTCTTCATCTTCTCGAGATAGGCCTTGTCATAGCCGAACTTGAGCCAGTCTTTCTCTTTTTGGGCGAAGAGGCGCGCTTTCATCTCCTGCGGCCGATAGTCGGCGATATGGTCGGTGCCGGCCGCGAGGAAGATGTCGCGGAACCAGCGCTTGAGGACGAAATCCTCGGTCTCGAGATAGCGTTTTTCGAGGTCCTCCAACACGCTGTCGTAGCGGTCGAAACCGTCCGTGGCGACGGTGACGACGTTGTCTTCGGGGCCCAAGCGGAGATACTTCGCCATCTTGATGGCGCCGATGATGTTCGCGATGCCGCTGACGCCGAAGAGCCCCTTGAGGGCCTTTGCCTCTTTGCCGGTGAGGCCCATCGCTTCCAACACCTTTGCGCCGTCTTGGATGATTTTCAGACCTCTGACGGCATCATCATCCTTGATGAGAGCGATGAAATCGGTGGTGAGGACATTGTGGATGAGGGTGCACATCTTGTCGCCGATGCCTTCGATCCGGTGCTGGCCGCGGCCGCCGTCCATGAGGGTCGAACACTCGTAGGGCTCCAAGGCGGCCACCTTGGCCTCGGGGAAGGTCTTTTTGATCTGGTCACCCGCCGCGAGCGTGCCCGCACTCCCGGGTGCGGCCGCAAAGCAGGCGATCCGGCCGTTGCCGATACCTTCCACGGCTTCTAAAGCCGCACCGCCCGTCACGTGGCGGTGGAAGCGGTAGTTCGGCATGAGCTCGAACTGGGCCAAGGCGACGTTTTCTTCCTTTTTGGCCATCTCGTGGGTCTTTTCGAGGGTGAGGATGACATCGCTTTCGGTGCCCGGGGTGAGTTCGAGCTCCGCGCCGTAGCCCTTGATGCGCTGATAGCGCTCCTTGCTCATGTTGTCGGGCATGATCACGGTGGCGTCATACCGCATGAGATTGCAGATGTAGGCCACGCCGATGCCGAAATTCCCGGTCGAAGGACCGAGGATGTTGTGTCTGCCGGGGACGATGTCGCCGTCGACGGCGCCCTCGATCAAGGTCGCATAGGCGGGGCCGACCTTGTGCGAGCCGCTCGGGAAGTCCTTCCCGAGCAACACCACGATGTTCGCGTCCACGCCGGTCAAGGCTGGTGGGAGGACGATCTTCCGCACGCGGTCGTCTTCGTCCTTCCAGGTGATGTTGAAGAGGTTCAAGGGGTCGAGTTCGTTCTTTTTCGCTTGCAGGGCCCTTTTCCGGATGACGGGATCGATGGATTCGGGATGGAGCATCTCGTCATAGGTGGGCCCGAAAGGGATCTTCTTCATGGTTTTCCTCCTGTTTGTTGGTCTTTGGCGAAAATCTCTATGAGTTCCTCCAGACCTCCACGGAATTGCTCGAGGCCTTCGAGGCTCTTTTTCATACTAGTAGGGTCTTTGAGACCGTTTCCGGTCGCGATGAGGACGACATGTTCGTCCTTGCCGATGATGCCTTCCCGCAGGGCTTTCTCGAGTCCGGCCAAAGCGGCGGCGGCGGCCGGTTCGGCGAAGACGCCCTCCGCTTCGCCCAGAGTCCGCACGGCTTCGAGGATGGCCGCGTCCGTCACCGTGACCCAGGCGCCGGCGGTCTGTTTGACCGCCCGGAGGCCTTTCACGGGATTGCGCGGGATGCCCACGGCGATGCTGTCGGCGATGGTGTCTTCGTCGGTCTCTTCGAGGTCGCGGTCCTCGCGGGCCGCTTCATAGAAAGGGGCGCAGCCTTCGCTCTGCACACCGAGGAGTCGGGGGCTCCTGTCGATGAGGCCGAGGGCGGCGAGTTCTTGGAACCCTTTGTGGACGCCGGCGATCGTGCAGCCGTCGCCGACACTGACGGCGACCCAGTCGGGCGGGCGGAAAGCGAGTTGTTCGGCGATCTCGAAGGCGACGGTCTTCTTGCCTTCGACCATGTGGGGGTTGATGGCCGCATTGCGGTTGTACCAGCCGAAATGGTCGATCGCCGCCTTGGAGAGGTTGTAGGCGGCTTTGTAGTCGCCTTCGACCCGCACCACCCGCGCACCGAAGGCGACGAGTTGGCTCAGTTTTCCCTTGGGGGCGCGCGAAGGCACGAAGATGACCGTCCGCAAGCCGAGTCTGGCGGCGTTCCCCGCGAGGGAGGAAGCGGCGTTTCCCGTCGAACTGCAGGCGATGGTCGTATTGTCCGCCTCCAGAGCTTTCAAGGCGGCCACGGCCGACGCCCGGTCTTTCAGGGAACCGGTCGGATTCACGCCCTCGTCCTTGATGTGAAGGCTTTTCAGTCCCAGTCCGTCTTTGAGCCTTTTCGATGCATAAAGCGGCGTCCAGCCCACACGCAGGGTGTCTTTGTAGTGTTTTTCTTCCACGGGGAGGAGCGGGGCATAACGCCACTGGGAAAAATCGCCCCGGGCGGCGAAGCTCTCCTTCGTGAGGACGCGCCGCAACCGCTCGAGGTCGTAGGAGACGTCGAGGATGCCCAATTCGCCGCAGGAAGGGCAGGTGTAGAAATCCACGGGGGCCTCGTATTCCCTTTGACAGAGTGTGCACTTGTAGTGGGTCACATATTCCATGTCAATCCTCTTTTCTCTCTTTGAACGTGATGTCCACGTGTTGGAATTTCTCGACATCGAAAAGACCGAGGTCGGTGAGTTTCAATTCGGGGATGACGGGGAGGGAAAGGAAGGAAAGCGGCACGAAGGGGTCGGCGATCTTTTTGGAAAGCCCCATGGCGCGGATCTTCGTTTTCATCCGCTCGAGGGTCTTGGCGACCTTGGCGGGTTCCTCCGCCGTCATGATGCCGGCGATTTCCAAAGGAAGGGCGTCTTCGACGCGTCCTTCTTTCACGAGGACGATGCCGCCTTGGATCCTTTTCATCTCTTTGGCGGCGAGGTGCATCGCTTCGTCATCGTCACCGATGACGACGAGATTGTGGGAATCGTGCGCGATGGTCATGGCGAGGGCGCCGCCCCGCATGCCGTAGCCTTTCACGAGGCCTATACCGATGTTGCCGGTGTTCTTGTGGCGTTCGATGACGGCCGCCTTCAGGAGTTCGCCTCCTTCTTCATCGCGGTAGCGCCCGTCTTTCTCGGTCACTTCCGCGATGATGTGCCGGGTGGTGATGTTCCCGGGGACGAGGCCGATGATGCGCATTTTGCCTTGCAGGGGCGGCAGGGTGAAATCGAGACGGTCCGCATCGATGTTCACCGTGTCAATCACGCGTTGGGAGCGGGTGATCTTCGCCGCCTGCACGGGATGACGGTCCAGGGCGACGAGTTCGCCGTCCTTGTAGACTTCCTCGGGCTCGATGCGTCTCAGGCTCTTGAAGACGATGAAGTCGGCCTTCCGTCCCGGGGCGATCGCTCCCCTGTCATGCAAGCGGTAGCATTCCGCCGCATTGAGTGTGGCCATGGTGAGCGCCGTCGCGGCGGAGAAGCCGGCGTCGATGGCGATATTCACGTTCTTGTTGATGTGGCCTTCGGCGCGGATGTCCTCGGGATGCTTGTCGTCGGTACAAAAGAGGACACGGGAGACGTTCGCTTCCGTCACGGCGCGGAGGAGGTCCTTGACGTTCTTCGTGGCCGAACCTTCCCTGAGATGCACATACATGCCGCGCGCGACCCTTTCTTGTAGTTCTTCGGCGCTGCTGCATTCGTGGTCGGTCATGACGCCGGCGAGGATGTAGGTGTTCAGGTCCTTGGCTTTGACACCCGGCGCGTGACCGTCGATGATCCGTCCCTTGGCCAAGGCGATCTTTTTCATGATGTCGTCTTCGGCCGCCAGGACGTCGGGGTAGTTCATGACCTCGCCGAGGCCGAAGACGCCTTCCTCTTCGAGGAGGCTCGCGACGTCTTCAGGGGTGATTTCCGCGCCCGCGGTCTCGAAACGTGTCGCGGGCACGCTCGAGGGAATCATCATGAAGACGTCGAGCGGGGTCTCCTTCGCACTTTCCAACATGAAACGGATGCCTTCTTTGCCTTTGACGTTCGCGATCTCATGGGGGTCGGCGATGATGGTCGTCGTCCCCATGGGAAGGATGATGTTGCCGAATTGGGCGGGGGTGACCATCGAGGACTCGATGTGCACGTGACCGTCGATGAGCCCCGGCGCCAAATAGCGGCCGCCGAGGTCGATCTCCTTCTTGCCCTTGTACTCGCCCACGCCCATGATGACACCCTTCTCGACGGCGATGGAAGTCGTCGTGAAGGTCTTGTTGAAGACGTCGAGGACCCGCGCGTTCTTGAAGACCTTTTCGGCGGGCTTCTCCCCGCGGGCGATGCTTGCCGTTTTCTTGTCCATCAGAGCTTACCCCCTTCTTGGTCAAAGGCTGGCGATGAATTGGCGGATCATGTTCAAGGCGACCTCTTTACGGTAGGCCGCGTTCGAGCGTTGGTCGCTTATGGGGCGGATCAAAGGGGCGTAAGCCGCGACGATCTCTTCGGTCGCCGCTTTCAATTCGGCCTTTTCCTTCCCTTTGAGGTCCGCTTCGATCTCTTCCGCGCGCAGGGTCTTCGGCGCGACGGCGCCGAAGCTCAAGCGGAAATCCGCGACCTTGTCGCGGGAGAATCTCACGGCGCCGGCGAAAGCGACCTTGCTGATGGCGTCCGCTTTCCGGCCGCCGACCTTCCAGAAGACGGTCTTGTCGAATGGACGCAAAGGCAGGCGGATCTCCTTGATGATCTCCTCTTTGCGGATGCTCACCTTGCCGGGCCCGGTGACGATCTCCTTGTAGGGGAGTGTCCTCGTGGAATCTGCGCTTTCGAGCACGCATTCCGCATCGAGGAGACGCAATACGACAAGCGTGTCGCCGGCCGGCGAGGCGTTGCCGATGTTGCCGGCGATGGTGCCCATCTTGCGGATGGCGGGGCTCGCGAGAATCAATAGGCAGTCCCTGAGTACCGCCGGGATTCTTTCGTCATGGAGGAGGTCCTCATAGGAGGTGAGCGCGCCGATGGCGAGTCGTCCTTCTTCTTCTCGCACATAGCGCAGTTCGTCGAGGCCGTGGATGTAGAGCACGTTTTCCCGGAAAGGGACCGGCGTCTCGGAGAGGCGGCGGTTTCTCACCATGAGGTCGGTGCCGCCGGCGAGGATGCGGTATGTCCCTTCGGAGAGCTTCGCCAGAGCGTCTTGATAGTCCTTGGCGATGTGGTGGGTCACCATAGGCCTTCACCCCTTTCGGCCGCCCGTTTGACGGCGGCGACGATCATGTTGTAGCCGGTGCAGCGGCAGAGATTGCCCGAAAGCCCGATGCGGACCTCTTCGTCCGACGGACGGGGATTCCTCCGCAAGATGTTCTCGGCGGCGATCACCATGCCGGGGGTGCAGATGCCGCACTGCACGGCGCCTTCATGGACGAAAGCCTCCTGGATGATGCGGAAACGCTCGGTCTTTTTGAATCCTTCGATCGTCACGACATCCTTGTCGGCGACACTGCCCAAAGGCAAGAGGCAGGAGTTCACGATATGACCGTCGAGGAGAATCGCGCAAGCGCCGCATTCTCCTTCGCCGCAGCCTTCCTTTTGCCCCGTGAGGCCCAGTTTGACGCGCAACACATCGAGGAAGCGCATGTTCAAGGGCGCGTCCACGGTCGTTTTCTCACCGTTCAGTGTGAAGGTGACTTCAGCCATTGCGGATCAGCTCCATAATGTATTCGGGGGTGGCGGGGATCTTTGTGACCTGTCTGCCGATGGCGTCCTCGATGGCGAGGGCCACGGCGGGCGCGGCTCCGACGAGCGTCAGTTCGCCGACGCCTTTCGCCCCATAGGGGCCCAGGGGATAGGGGTTGTCCATGATGAGGGTTTCCATCTTCGGCACATCGACGGCGGTGGGGATGATGTAGTCGGTGAGGTTCTTTTGCATGATCCGTCCGTCTCTATGTCCCATGACCTCTTGATAGCCGTAAGCGAGCCCTTGCGCCTGACCGCCCTCGACCTGGCCCAAGACGATGCGTTCATCGATGGCTTTGCCGAGGTCGTAGACGCTCCAGATGTTTTTCACCGTGGGCTCGAAGGTGGTCTTCGAGACTTCGACCTCGACGACGTTGACGCCCCAGGAGTAGGCGGGATAGGCGTCACCCCGCATCTTCTCCTGGTCCCATTCGATGTAATCCGGTTGCTTGTATTGTTCGACGACGACCTGCTCGGCCCCTTCTTCCCACTCTTCACCGAGACGTTTCGCCGCCCGGGCCAAGAGCCCGCCGACGACCATCATCGTGCGGGAAGCCACGGTGGGGCCGGAATCGGGCACATAACGGGTGTCGGGATAGTTGAAGACGACCTTTTCGAGGGGGATGTCCAGGACTTTCGCGACGAGCTTTCGGAATGTCGTTTTCGGGCCCTGCCCCATGTCGACCGCGGCGACGAGGATGTGGACGTTGTCCTCTTCGTCCTTGCGCAGTTTCACCTTGGCCTTGATGATGTCGCTCTCGCCGCTGCCGGTGAAACCGCAACCGTGGAAGAAGAAACTCATGCCTAGGCCCCGCCATTCGTCGCTTTGGGCGAACGCCCGCTTCTTCTCGTGATAGTCCGACATCTCGATGGCCTTCTCGATCATCTCGGGGAGGATGATGGGATCGCGATAGACCCCGGCGGTCGCCGTGGCATCGCCCTGTTTGACGAGATGCCGGCGGCGGAATTCATAGGTGTCGAGCCCTAAGTCTTGGGCGATGTGGTGGATGAACATCTCGATGGAAAAGATCATCTGCGGGGCGCCGAAACCGCGGAAAGCGCCGTTGGGGACGGTGTTCGTGCGGAAGACGTCTCCCGTCACGGCGACATTCTCGATGGTGTAGGCGTTCGTCACCGCGAGCATGCCGCGGGAGAGGACGACACCGGAAAGACCGATGTAGGCGCCGCCGTCGAGGGCCACATGGCTCTTCATTCCCGTGATGCGACCATCCTTGTCCAAGGCGGCGGCCATCTTGATCTTCGCGGGATGCCTTTTGGTCGTGACCTCCATGTCCTCTTCGCGGTCGTAGACGAGTTTGATGGGCTTGTCCGTCTTTTGCAAAGCGACGGCGAGCTGACAAGCCGTGAGCGAGGGGAATTCCTCCTTGCCGCCGAAGGCGCCGCCCACGGGGGCCTGGATCACCCGCACTTCGTCCTCGCCGGCGGCGAGGGTCTCCAGGACGGCGTTCTTCACATAATAGGGGCACTGGATGGAGCCGACGAGCGTCGTCGTCCCCTCTTCTTTGTAGCCGACGAAGGCTTGGGTCTCGATGTAGGCCTGTTCCTGATAGCCCGTCTCGTAGGTCTTCTCGATGATCCTTTCGGCTTCTTTGAAGGCGGTGTCACAATCGCCTTTCGTGAAGGAGAGGTCCACGGCGCTTTCTTCGAAGCCGAAGACGGGCTCCTTCTCTTCATAATCGATTTCAATCGCCTCGAGGAGGTCCTGCACTTTCTCCTTGTCGGGTCCGACAATAAGGAGGATGGGCTCGCCGATATGGTTGACTTCCTTTTCGGCGAACACCGGCCAGTCCTCATAGATCATCTTGACGATGTTCTTGCCGGGGATGTCTTCATGGGTCACGGCGAAATAGCCTTCGGGCAGTTCGGGCAGCCGGATGTCCTTGATCAGGGCTTTGGGAACGCTCGCGCGGAAAGTCCGCGCATGAAGCATGCCCGCCAACTGGATGTCCGCGGTGTAGGGGGCGCTGCCGTCGGTCTTCTCACGGCTGTCCACCTTGTCGATCGCTTTCGAGATGTCCGCTTCGATTTTCATGACCTTCACCCGAGCCTCTCCATTTTGATGGCGTCCGTGGGGCACACGGAAACGCATAGTCCGCAACTCGTACATGTATCGGAATCGAAGGTGATCCGCTCTTCGAACGTGATGGCGAAATAGGGACACACCTTCTTGCAGAGCATGCACTCGATGCATTTCTCCTCGATGAGGCGCGGCACATCATCCGCATAGCTCACGCTCTGGTCGAGGGTTGTCCGTTTCACATCCGCGATACTCGTGAAGCCATATTTTTCCAGCGTCGACGGTAGGTCGTCGATGATCTTCTTGTAGAGCTGTTTTCCCTTGAGGAGGGCGGCAGAAAGCATCTGCACGGCATCCGCTCCGGCGAGGAGGAACTCGATGACGTCTTTCGCGCCCGCGATGCCACCGACACCGATGACCGTGAGGTCGGGGGCGGCCGTTTTCAGTTTCCTGACGGTGGCGAGCGCGAGATTCTTGATCACGGGTCCGCTCGTCCAGACGAAGCCGTCTTCGCCACCGTAGACGATACGGCGCTTTGCGATGTCGATGTTCAGCGTCGGACCGAGCGAGTTGATGGCGACGACGCCGTCGGCGCCGGCTTTCTTGATGGTCTCGGCATAGCCTTCCACATCGGGAAGATGCGGGCTTATCTTCATATAGACGGGCTTTTCCGTATGGCGCCGGATCGTTTTCACGGTCTCGCCGATGACGGAAAGGTCCGTGCCGACGTAATGGGTGGAGATTTCAAAAGCGTCGGCGAAGGGGTCGAGTTTCGGGATGAGGGCTTCCATGTCCTCTTTGGTGTAGCCCACACTGATGATCAAAGGCCGGTCGTTATCCTTTTTGTAGGCGGGGAGGAAGTCCTCGATCCACTTCTCGATGGGGTATTCACTCCATAGCTCGCTGTTTTGGACGAAGTCCTTTCCGCCGTAGATGGCCGGTTTGGGGACTTTCGCGCCCTTTTGCGAGATGGTCTTCGTGACCACGGCGCCCACATCGGCCTCCTCCCGCATGAAGCGAAGCTTCTCGGTATCGCCGACAAGGGGGCCCGAAGCCGGCATCAAGGGGTTCTTCAGTTCTAGGCCGTCGAATTGCACTTTGAGGTCCATATCATTCACCACGTCCCTTCGTTTTTTCCCAGATCTTCTGGGCGCTTCGTTTCGCCCGGGCATAGAGCTTCTTCGCTTCCGTGTGGACCTCATGGTCCTTGACGATCGCCCGGCCGCCGACATAGACGTCTTGCGGACGGAAAGCCGAGAAGAGACCGAAAAAGAGATGCCCGAGCGCGTTCGTGTCATCCATCGGGGTGGGCGGGGTGTAGGGGATGACGAGGAGGTCGGCCTTGTGGCCCGCCTCGATGCGGCCGAGTTTCACCCCGAGTTGTTCGCTCGCATAATCGTATCCCGTACGGAGGATGCTTTCGACGTCGTCGAGGCCGAAAGCGTTGAAGTCTTCCTTCTTGACATGCGTCGCATACATCAAGGTCTGCAGTTCGTTGGTGATGCTCATGGAAAGGCCGTCGTTGCCGATGATGACGGGAATGCCTTTTTGTTTGAAAAGGTTGTAATCGGGGATGCCGACGGCGTTGTTCATGTTGGAGGAGGGGTTCAAGGCGACGACGCAGCCGTTCTTCTTGATGATGTCGGCCTCTTTTTCGTTGATGTGGAGGGCGTGGACGAGGATGCTCCCCTCGTTCAAGAGGCCGTGGCGATCCAAGCGTTCGAGGACCCTTTCCCCGTATTTTTCTTCACAATCCTTCTGGTCGAGCGCGCTTTCGGCCACATGGATGTGGATGGGATTCTCACCGAGGACACGCTTCACCTTCTTCAAGGTCGTCTCGGAAAGGGAGAGCGAAGCGTGGAGGCCGAAATGGGCGGCGAAAAAGCCGTTCTTCTCTTCGGCGAGGAAGTCCTCGTTCTCGCGGATGGCCTTTTCGACATCGAAGCGGTCGCTCGTCTCGAAGCAGAACATGCCCCGGAGGCCGACATCGTCGCACACGGCTTGTTTCAGCCGCTGCAAGGAGCCTTCGATCTCACCGCTCGCATGATGGTCGATGATTGTCGTGACCCCGTTTTTCACATGGTCGACGGCGTTGACGACGCCACTGAGGTGGATCGCCTCTTTTTCCAAGGCGGCATCGAGCCGCCACCATTGTTGTTCGAGGATGTCTGTGAAATTCGCGATCTCCGTCTCGTTGGGCCAGCCGCGGGCGAAGGCCGAATAGATGTGCGTGTGACCGCACACGAGTCCGGGGATGACGAGGAAGCCGCTCTTGTCCTCGATCTCGTAGCCCTTGTCGAAGAAATCCTCCATCCTGCCGACTTCCTGGATTCCTTCGTCGAAGACGACATAGCCTTTCTCGATATAGTGGACGAAATCATAGATCGTGACATTCGTCAGTGCTTTCGCCATAGGGGTGCCTCCCTTTCAAGATATTCTCCTTTTGTCTCTTGCAGTCTTCCTTCACGGACGACGAAACGTCCTTTCGCGATGGTGGCGCGGATGCGGCCCTTGCGCGGGTGGCCGGCATAGACCGTGTGATCACTGCCGTTGTGGAAGTCGGTAATCCTGTTCTCTTCAAGTTTGTAGACGAACATGTCGGCATCGCTCCCTTCGCGCAAGACGCCCTTTTTGGGATAGAGTCCGTGGATTTTCGCCGGGTTCACGCTCATCCGCTCGATCGCCGCGGCGCCGAAATAGTGATACATCACGTCGAAGGCGTGTTCGACGCCCCCGATGCCGAGGGGCATGGCGGCGAGGGTTTCCGCCTGCATCTTCTCTTTGCGGAGGAAGGGGCAGTGATCGGTGCCGATGGTGTCGATGTGGGAAAAAAGCGACCGCAACAACTCCTTGTCCGCTTTCTTCCGCAAGGGCGGGGCGAAGGTGAAGAGTTTCCCTTCCTCGCCGCGGAGTCTTTCATCGTCGAAGGCGAAATACTGCGGGCAGCTCTCGATGAAGAACCGTTCGCCGAGAAGGTCGCGATGGGCCGCCAAAAGCCTCTCCAGGGTCTTCCCGCGCGAAAGATGCACCATGTAGAGGTATCCTTTCGTTTCGGCGACGAAACGGGCGAGCTTCAAGGCCTCTTCCGTCTCGCTTTCTCCGGGGCGGCTTTTCGGCAGATCCTCATGGGTGAAGGATTCGTCCTGACGGATGAGCCGGTCCGCTTCGATATGGGCGAGCGGGAGAAAGTGTCTCTTTTGGGAAAGCGCGAGGAGCCTTCTTATGGTCTCGTCTTTCGTCCGTCTTCCCGAATCCGAATAGGTCGTGAAGAGTTTCAAGGTGACGATGCCCTTCTCCCGGATGGCCGCAATGAAGGTCTCGGGGTCTTCCCGCAAATCCTTGATCGTGGCGTGGAAGGCATAGTCGAGGAGACTCTCGCGGGCGAGACGCTTTCTTCTCGCGAACTCCTTTGCAAAATCCTTCACGTTGTCGACGGGATCCAAGAAATCGATGAGGGTCGTCACACCGCCGTATGCGGCACTGATGGATCCCGTGCGGAAGTCGTCGGCCGAGCGGTGGGGCCCCACTTCGAGCGCGATGTGCACATGCGGATCGATGAGGCCCGGGATGACGAGGTCGCCTTCGGCGTCATAGACGCTCTCTGCGGCCAACTCCTCGTTCGTGATGCGCCGGATTACCCCTTTGTCGATGTAGAGGTTCGTCATCCGGAAGGAGCCGTCGATATAGGCTTGCGCGTTCTTTATACAAAGGTCCATCCCTTCACCTCCGGAAGTTGTGGCGGTTTTTGTGCCGCACAGGCGGGGCTGACATGGTAGGTCGTTCTCTTGACATCAGTCTTCCCAGTAACGGTCCTTGTCGCCTTTGCTTTCCCGCATGTGCAGATGGCCCTTCTTGTTGTTGGCGACGGCGAGCATCTCCGCCGCGATGGAGAGGGCGATCTCTTCGGGGGTGTCGCCGCCCGTGGCGAGACCGACGGGCGCATAGAAGTTCTTGAGATCGACACCGGTTCCGAACTTCCGCTTGAGGTTGTCGAGATAGTCGCGCCGCTTGGCCTTCGAACAGAGCATGCCCATGTAGGGTATGGTGAATCCTTTTTCGATGATCCGGTCGATGACGTCATAATCGTGTTTGTGGCTCGGGGTGCAGACGACCACGAAAGCGCCTTCCTTCAAACCCTCTTCATCGATGAAATCGACGAAGGGCTTTTCCACGGGTCTGTCGGCGAAAGGGTATGCGGCCAAGACCTCGGGACGGTCATCGATCACCACCAGATGGAAGTCGAGCGTCTTGAGGATCTTCCCGAGCGCCCGGGAGACATGGCCGGCGCCGAAAACATAGACGACACGCCTTGTGCCGGTGAACTCATAGAAGAGGGTCACCATGCCGCCGCATTTCATGGGGAGGCTCGTGTGGTCCTTTTCGGTCTTCTGCGGGCCGTCCTCCTGCAAGAGATAGCGGACGAGCCTGTTCTCGCGGTCTTTGACGAGTTCTTTGGCGGTATCGATGGCTTCGTGTTCCAAGGCGCCGCCGCCGACGGTGCCGTAGAGTTTTCCGTCTTCGCCGACGAAGAGTTTCTTGCCGACTTCGACGGGTCCTTCGCCTTTCTTCTCGACAGCGGTGACAAGGACACCGTCGAGTCCTTTCCTCTTGTAGGCGAGGACGGTATCATAGATTTCGTCCATGTTGGTCATCATTCCCATCTTGTGGTGTTTTCAGTCTTTTCCCTCACGGACGGCAAGGATCTTCTCCGGGGTGATCGGGAGGCTTTTGACCCGGACGCCCAAGGCGTTGTACACGGCGTTGGCGATGGCCGCGGGCGGGGTGTCGATACCGATCTCTCCGACCGATTTGGCGCCGTAGGGACCGCTTTCTTCGTGGCTCTCGGCGAATTCCGTCGTGAGGCGCCGGATGTCCTTCCCCGTGGGGATCTTGTAGTTCAAGAAATCGGCGGTGATGAGTTTGCCGTTGGCGGCGATTTTCACATCTTCCGTCATCGCCATGCCGAGGCCTTGGACGATGCCGCCTTCGACCTGGCCCTGGGCGAGTTTGGGGTTGATGGTCACCCCGCAATCGACGACGCTCACATAGTCCAGTACCTCGTATTCGCCCGTCTCCTTGTCGATCTCGATCTCGACGAAGCCGGCCATGAAGGGCGGGGGCGATTTGGTGCCGTAGTAGCTCTCGGTGACGGTGAGCTGCTTTTGGTCGTCGTTGTAGAAGAGGGTGTTGGAGAGGTCGGAGAGGGTCAGTTCCTCGCCGTCTTTCTTGTTCTTGAAGGAAGTGCCGCCGAACTCGATGTCGTCGATATCGACGCCGAGGGATCGGGCGGCCTCTTCGATGAGTCTCTTCTTCATGGCTTTCGCCGCTTTCCACACGGCATTCCCGCTGACATAGGTCGTGCTCGAGGCGTAGGCCCCGGCATCGAAGGGGGTGAGGTCGGTGTCGGAGGAGTAGACGACCACTTTCTCGACCGCGACACCGAGTTCTTCGGCGGCGATCTGGGCGAGGATGGTGTCGCTGCCCTGGCCGATGTCGGTGGCGCCGACGAGGAGGTTGTAGAAACCGTCGTCGTTCAGTTTGATGGTGGCGGCCCCCATGTCGATGTAGGGGATGCCGCTCCCTTGCATGGCGATAGCCATGCCGACGCTCCGCACCTTGTTTTTGCCGATTTCTTGGCGGGGGAACTTGTCCTTGTAGTCGATGAGTTCCATGCCGCGCTCGACACAATGAGCGAGCTTGCAGCTTTCCATGGTCATGGCGGTGCCCTCGGTGCCTTCGCCCATGATCTCGAAGATGGGCGAGGTCTCGCCTTCGGCGATCATGTTCTTCTGCCGTAGTTCGACGGGGTCCATGCCGAGCTTTTCCGCGAGCATGTCGATGGCGCTCTCGAGAGCGTAGTTGCCCTGGATGGCGCCATAGCCGCGGTAGGCTCCCGAACTCACGCGGTTGGTATAGACGACATCGCCGTGGAAACGGACGGCGTCGACTTTGTTGTAGAGGGGGAGGACTTTGCTTCCCGTGACCATGAAGACGGTGAGGGCGTGTTCTCCATAGGCGCCCGTGTCCGAGAGCCCGTAACAGTCGATCGCCGTGATGCGGCCGTCCTTGGTCGCGCCGAGACGCATGTCGATCCGCATGGGATGCCGGGTGTAGGTCGCTTCGAAGACCTCTTTCCGCGTATAGGTGAGCCGCGAGGGCTTTTTGGTCCGCATGGTGACCATCGCGGCGAGCATCTCGCCGTGGATGGCCTGCTTCCCGCCGAAGCCGCCGCCCACGCGGGGCTTGATGACGCGAATCCTGTTCAGGGGAATCTCCAACGCCTGTGAGAGGATGCGGCGGACATGGAAAGGGGTCTGGGTCGCCGAATGGATGATGAGCCGGTCCTGATAGTCGATGCGGGCGTTCACCGTGTGCGGCTCCAAGGCCGTGTGGGCTTGCGCCTGGGTGTAGAAGGACGCTTCGACGGTGACTTCGCTTTCTCTGAGCCGCTTTTCGACATCGTCGACTTCCATGTGGTAGGCCGCGGCGACATTCTTCTCGGGGTCGAAACCGATGGGGAACATTTCGTGGATGCCCTCTTCGGCATGGATGACACTGGCGTGTCCCTTGGCTTTCTCGAAATCGAGCACGGGCTCTTTGACCTCGTAGTCCACCTCGATGAGCTTCAGGGCTTCTTCCGCCGTCTTTTCGTCATGGGCGGCGACGCAGGCGACTTCATCCCCGACATAGCGGACGTGGTCGTCCAAGGCGAACTTGTCGTGGGGAGAGGGTTCGGGATAGCCCTGACCGGCCCGGGTGAAGGGGTTGCGGGGAAAGTCCTCGTGGGTGAGGACGATTTCCACGCCGGGGAGGTCTTCGGCTTTGCTTGTGTCGATCCGCTTGATGCGGGCGTAAGCGTGCGGGCTCCGGAGCACCTTGATGTGGAGCGCCTCTTTCGGGGCGAAATCGTCCGTGTAAGCCGCACGGCCCATCATGATGCCTTTTCCGTCTAGGGAACGGACCTTCTGGTTCACGATCTTCGTCTTTTTCATTTCGCATCACCCAGATAGCGTTTGACCGCCTTGATTTGTGCTTGATAACCGCTGCAGCGGCAAAGGTGGCCGACGAGATAGTGGCGGATGTTCTCTTCGGTGAAGGGCTGATCGCTCAATCGTAAAGCGTGGACGCTCAAAGCGATGCCGGGGTTGCAAAAGCCGCACTGGTCGGCACCTTCATCGCCGAAATACCCGGCGAGGCGTTCCGCTTCGTCGGCGATGCCTTCGACCGTGGTGATGCTCTTTCCGGCGACGCGGGCGGTGAGATAGGCGCAAGAAGCGACGGGCGCATCGTCGACGAGAATCGTGCACACGCCGCAACTCGTGGTGTCGCAGCCCTTGCGGACGCTCGTGTAGTCGTAGCGTTTCAACGTGTCGGCGAGGAACTCGTCGGGGGCGATGTCGAAAATGCGTTTGCGGCCGTTGACAAAGGTCTCAATCTTCAAGGCCGTTCACCTCCAATAGGCCCCGGCGGACATAGACTTCGGCAAGATGGGCCCGGTATTCACCGCTGGCGCGGTGGTTCGAGGAATATTTCATGGTCTCTTTGGCGATTCGTGCCGCTTGAGTGATCGTCTCTTTGTCGAGGGCCGCTGCCTTTGCCAGATGGTCCATGGCCTCCTCGGCCAAAGCGGCTACGGAAGGACGGCTGCCGATGGCGATGCGCGTACCTTCTTCCGTCTTCACGATGGCGACATTGAGAATCGGGAAGTCGTGGGCCGTCTTCTTCACTTTCTTGAAGTAGCCTTGTGCTTCAATCTTATCGATGATGACCGCCTTCAAAATGTCAGTGACCTTCCCTTTCTCCTGCAGAAAGTCGGCGAGGGCGACCTGTCCGCGGCCATGGAAGTCGAGTCGCGCGTCCAAGGCCAAAAGCGGTGTGAGACAATCGGAGAAGCCATAACGGCCGACGACGCTGCCGCCGATGGTGGCGACGTTCCTGAGTTGCAGACCCATGATGGCAGCGACGGCCCGGGGCAGGATGCCGTCGGCGAGTGTTTTGAGGTTGTCGCTCTCTTCAATTTGGGCGAGCGTCGTCGTGGCGCCGATGCGGATGGTGTCGGGGGTCTCGTCGATGGCATCGAGGCCGAGGTCGCACAAATCGATCGCGGTATCCGCTTCGCGGCGGGAGAGTTTGAGCCAGAGCCCCCCGCCAAGAATGGTGTTCGTCTTGTCTTTCTGCAAAGTCTCGTGGGCGTCCTCGATTGATTCCGCCCGATGGTAGTTCGCAAATTTCACGAGCATTCTCCTCTCTTTTCGAAGCGTTGCAGTCTCTCATGGTCGGCCAAGGTGTCGACATCGAGAAGGATCCCTTCATCGTCCGTCTCGATGTGTTCTACCGGATAGCGGTCGCGGAAAGTTTTCAGATTCGCCGTATCGGGCATCTGCAACAAAGCATCCCGGAGCGTAGCGCGGAAAAAGACGGGATGTCCGCGTCTATGCCGGTAACAGGGGACGCGGACCGGGCCTTCTCCGGCGAGAAGGGCCGTATACGTCCTCATGGCCACGGCGGGAATGTCGCCGGGGAGTATGAAAAAATCCCCCGTGGTGTTGCGGACACCGGCTTTCACGGAGGTGAACATCCCCTCGTCATAGCGCTCGTTTCTGACGACATCCACGAGAGGATCCTCCCGGAACAACGCCGCGATCTCGTCGTGGTAGCGGCCGGTCACGACCACGATGCGCCGCACATGGGGACGCATACCCGCGACAGCGACCCCGATGAGGGGACGGCCCCGGAAGGGGAGCATCATCTTGTTGGTGCCCGCCCGCGCGGCGTGGCCGCCGGCGAGAACGATTCCCTCTGTCATGGCGCATTCCTTTCTTGTCCGGCCTGTGTGGCCAATTCTGTTTATCTAACTTAATAGTATATCATATACAGGGCGTACTTTCCATACCCATCACCCGGACAGCGGGCCATGAAAACGTCCCCGGCTCTTCGGGGACGTGTACATGTTCAAGGGAGTTCTCTCTCTTCTTTTCCGCGTCTTATGAGGGTGCGGAAATCCCGTTTGTGTCTATAGAGGATGGGGACGAGAACGACCGTATAGGCGATGACAAAAGCCAATGGCACCTCCCGGATCAAGAGGACGAGCGGCAGCGCCAGCATGCCGATGCCGCTCCCCGCACTCGCATCACGGATGACGAGACTGACGAGACCGACGATGCCGTAGATGATGAGGATCGTCAAAGGCGAGACGACGAGGAGGGTCCCCACGAGGGCCCCGAACCCCTTGCCGCCGGAGAATCTGAGGAAAGGGCTGAAATTGTGGCCGACGACGACCAAGACGACGGCGAGGGCGCCGAGATGTTCATATGCGCCGAATTCGCGGGCGAGGATGACACTGAGGGCGCCTTTGCCGACATCGACGGCGAGCGTCGTCAGTCCCGCGATGAAACTCACGTTCAAGAACGTGTTCATCGCCCCGACGTTCCGGGTGCCGATTTTTCTGAGGTCGGTCTTTTTGAGGAGGCGGCCGAGCAGGAACCCCGTAGGGAAGGAACCCAAGAGAAAGGCCAAAACGAGCAGTAAGACATCGTTCAACATCATCCACACACACCTTGATGGTTTTTATATACCGCCACAAAGAAGTGAAAATCGACCGTGAGGAAGGGAACACTTTCTTGGCGAAGGGGATTGATACTGTTCATGGAGGCGGTTTTATGAGATAATACCCCTATAATCCAAGGGCGGGGAGGAAGAGCACATGGTATTGAGACACCTTGACGGCGACACTTTCAAGCGGGCGCTCACCGAGACCGTGAAAGAACTGGAGCATAAACGCAAGAGTTTGAACCGCATCAACGTCTTTCCCGTTCCCGACGGCGACACCGGCAACAACATGCTCGCGACACTCGAGAGTGCCGTCGAGGCTGTAAGGTCGGCCGGATCCTCCGACCTCTCGGAAATCGCCCTGCTGGCCTACCGGGGAGCACAAGAGGGCTCCACGGGCAATTCCGGGGCGATTTTCGCCCAGTACCTGAAGGGGATGGCCCAATCCTTCCATGAAGCAAAGCGGGCCGATGCGGCGCTTTTGGAGAAAGCTCTGCGGGAAGGTTCCAAGCGGGCCTATGAAGCCGTTGACAATCCCAAGGAGGGCACGATCCTCACCATCGCCCGGGAAGCGGCCGACGCCGCGAAGAAGGCCGCGAGCAAGAACGGTCTCGAAACGACGCTCTTGTCGACCTACCGCGAAGCGAAACGTTCTTTGGAGAGGACGGGGAGACTGCTCCCCGAACTGCGCGAGCGGAAAGTGATCGACGCCGGGGGTTGGGGGCTTCTGATCTTCTTCTCCGCTTTGCTCAAGGCCCTCGGTATCCCCAAAGCCGGCCGCGAGTTCGATTTCTCGCCCCGGCGGGACTATTTCGAGAACGAAGACGATTTTCTCTTCGAGAACCCCTTCGACATGGAGTTCGCGCTGAAGACGGACGAAAGCGACGTGCAACGGTTAAGGGATCTTTTGCACGATGCGGGAGATGAACTCATCATCCAGCCCGACACCGACAAGACGCATGTCCACATCCACACGCACAACCCGCTGGCTGTCGTCGAGCGCTGCGCTCGCATCACCCCCGCCTTCGATATCGTCATCCGCAACATGAAGAGTCAGCACGATATCATGAAAAGACGCACCAAACAACCCGAAGAGAATCTCAAGGACTATCTCACCATGGTCTTCGGCGAAAGCCCGGGATTTTTGGCGATGTTCGCCATGGCGGGGGCCGATACCGTCATCAGCGAGAGCCTCGCGGCGAAGAAGCACCGTCTGGTCGAGGAACACTGCGCGCAGGATGTGCTCGTCGTCGCGTCGCGCCCCGTCGACATCCCTTGTGACGAAGAACCGGTCGTCATCCAAGGCGAATGCCGTCTGCTGGCCTCGCTGGTCGCCGTCTATTCGACAAGCAAGCCCGGCGCCGACATCATCGAGGACACTTCCCGCCATCCCCGGGTCGCGAATATCGAAAAGCGCGAGAACGACTACATCGCCCGTGGTGCCGGCGGTGATTTGCGGGCGGATGACCTTTCCGCCATCTTCATCCGGACCATCGGGGAACTGTCGCCCGAAGACGGGGAAATGCTCACCGTGTACTATGACGCCCCGTCTTCGCGGGAACGCTTGGAAACCATCGTCGGCAAGGTCCGCGAGGCCTTTCCCGCCCTGGAGAGTGTGGATTTCTACTACGGCGGACAGGATGTCGCCTATATCCTCACCATCGAGTGAGCCTCAGTCCGTCTCGATGATATAGCCGATGCCGAGGACGCCTTCTCCCGTGTGGGCCCCCATGGCCGGGGTGAAGGCCACCTGGTCCTCGATGACGACATTGGCCAGTGCCGATAGACCTTTTTTCAACCATGACGCCCCTTCGCTGTCGCGGGCGTCCGTGACTACGCAATGGATGCTCTTTGCGTCGCGGGCGTCCTTTTTCACGCGGGCGAGGAGCCGTTTGGTCGCCTGGCGACGGCCCCGGGCGAGTCCGAAGGGGCGGATTTCCCCCTCTGCGAGGGAAAAGAGCGGTTTCAAGCGGAAGAGCCCCGTCGAGAAGGCCGCGAGCCTTCCCACGCGCCCGCTTCTTTGGACATGGTCGAGACTGTCGATCATGCCGATGAACATCGCCTTCTCGCGCATGGCCAAAAGCTCTTCTTCCATCGCCGGAAGTGGCAATTCCTTCTTTGCCAACGCGACGGCTTTCAGGACCAGCGCGGCCCCCGCGGCGCCGGCGGTCGCCGTGTCGATGATGCGGATGCGCGACCGCTTATCCTCGGGAAACGTCGCTTTCGCCTGCAGAGCGATGTTAAAGGTGTTGCTCAGGTGGCTTCCGACCGTGAGACATACACAGCCCTCATGGCGGGAGAGGGCCGCGCGGAAAGCGCTCTGGAAGCGACCCACCGAAGGGGCCGATGTGGTCGGCGGTTCCGCCGCTTCCTGCAGCCGGGCATAGAAGTCGGCGGCAGAAAGACCATAGAGGTCCTCATAGACCGTCGTACCGAAATGGATGTTCAAGGGGACGATATGGACGGCGGTTTCTTCGGCCTTGCGCAAAGAGGGCGCGATGATGCTGTCACAGATGACGGATGAACGCATGGGACGCCCTTTCCGCTCACCCGTCGGCATAGATGTAGCCGATGCCGATGACGCCGGGTCCGGCATGGCTTCCCATCGCCGAGGTGAAGGGGACGATATCCGCTTCGATCGCGGGATGTTTCTCCTTGAGGGCGTCGATGAAGGGCTGGACGTTCTCGCGGGCGTTCGCGTGGGTCACGGCCAGCCGGACGAAGGGTTTGTCGGCGGTGTCCTTCGCGAACTCTTCGAGAATCATGCGCACGGCCTGCTTTTGGCCGCGGGCGCGACCGAAGAAGTCGGGTTTGCTCTCGCGGAAGACGATCAAGGGCTTCACGCGGAAGAGGTTGCCGGCCACGGCGGCGACCTTGCCCACCTTGCCGCTCTTTTCGATGTATTTGAGCGTGTCGAACATCACGACGAGCTTGGTGGTGTTTCGGAGGGTCTCGATGGCCTCGGTGATGGTGGCCAGCGAGCTTCCTTCCCGGGCCATCTCCGCCGCATGCACGGTGAGGAGACTCGCCGCGGCCCCGGCGACCATGGTGTCGACGACGCGGATGCGGGCGCGCTCTTCTTCCTTGAATTCCGCTTGCGCCTTCTTCGCCGCCTGGTGGGTGAGACTCAGTTTGCCCGTCATCGTGAGGCAGATGCAGTCGTCACCTTGGTCGAGGATCTTTTGAAAGACCTCTTTGAACCGTTCGGGGGAGGGTGCGGACGTGGTCGGGAGCTCTTTGACCGTGGGCAGCCGCTCATAGAACGCTTGGGGCGGTATCCCGAGCAGGTCCTTGTATACCTCCTTGCCGAAATGGATGTTGATGGGGACGATGGTGATGCCGAGTTTCTCGGCCTTTTCCAATGATGGTGCACAGACACTGTCGCAGACGACGCGGACCGCCATGACGATCCCTCCTCCTCAAAATTCTTATTCTCTATCTATGAGACCGAAATATTCGAGCGCTTGCACGATGCCGTCCGCTTCGGGAGATGCGGTGACATGGTCGCAAACATCCTTGACCTGTTCGGGGGCCGCTTCCATGGCCACGGCTTTGTCCGCCCTTTCCAACATGGGGATGTCGTTAGGGCTGTCGCCGAAAGCGTAGATGTCCTCTCTGCCGAGGGAGAGGCGTTCCAACACGAAGTCCATCCCCGTCCCCTTGTTGTGGCCTTTCGGCAGGATTTCCCCGATGAAGCGCTCCTTGTTCAAGATGACATCGAAGCGGCCGGCGAACGCGGCGGCCACCTTGTCGAGAGTCGCTTCGCTCTGGGCGTAGAATGTGAGTTTGTTCACCGTCGGGGTGGTCGCTTTGAAACTCTTGACGATGCCGCGGCCCTGGTCGAGATAGCGGATGAGTTCGCCCATCAGACCGCCCGCATCGACATCGGCCACATAGATGTGCTGCGGTCCCTCCAGCCAGACGGCGGCCTTCTCCTCGGCGAAGACGGGCAGCATCGCCCGCAATTCCTCCCCGGGAATCGTCTCTTCGAGAATCGTCTCGCCGAAGGTCTCGATCGAGGTCCCGCCCGCGGCGATCACCCCGTCGAAACCGATGGCCCTGACATCCTCGCGGATGGCCGCGCGGGAAAGCCCGGTCGCGAGAAAAGCCAGATGCCCCTTTTTGCGCAAGCTCTTCACGGCCCCGGCCACGGACGGGGGAAGATTCTGCTTGTTGTCCGTGAGCGTGCCTTCGATGTCGAAAAACACGACACTCATGTTCTCCCCTTGTATAATAAATATCGTGCTATTTATTATACTTCTCCTTTCTTTTGGTTTCTACGTGACTTCAACCCTTTATAATGGAAAGTGCCAAACGTTGTGGAGTGTGTCATGAAATTCCCTA
>PUMR01000028.1 GCA_003551455.1 Mollicutes bacterium
AGAGTCTCGAAGGCGACATTCTACAACTTTCCAGCCAACCCACCGGGGAAGGATCCACTACGGGCTCAAGAGAACGCACACCCGCTGACGACGTCTTCGACCGGTTCGAACAAGAGGAAGAGGAGCGGGAAGATAGAACGGATGAAAAAGAACCCGATGAAGGGTCGAAAGAGAAAGTCGGCGCTGAAGAAGAGAAGAAAGAGGTCCCCGACGAGACCCGTGACCACTACCGGTTCCTTTATGACAAATATTCCCAGAAACGCTACGGGACGTTCGACATCAAATTCGTCGAGGATGTCCTGAACACGGCGGACCGTGGGGTCAAGATCGACATGGTGAAAAAATGGTACGACATCGAGCGTTTCGCCGACGAAAAACAGCTCGAATACGCCAAGATGATCACCGATGGCAATCTTGTCGCCACCAACGGGGTGATGGTCATCGTGACCTATGAGACCGCCGTGGTCTGCAACCGGCTCATGAAGCCCCAAGTCAAATCGCATATCGTGGACATTCTCGAAGCCTATTTCGAAAGACCGATCATGTTCCTCGCGCTGCCACTGGAGGTCTGGGAAGGCATCTCCAAAGAGTTCATCAAGAAGTTCCGCGCCCGGAAGAAAGATGACGAATTCATACGTTTGAGCCCGATCGAGCATCCCCGGCTCGTGGAAATCCCCGACACCGATGAGAACTATGACGATGTGGCGAGCGATTCCACAAAAGAAGCGAAAGACCTCTTCGGAGAAGAGATAGTCAAAGTCAAGAAAGGAGACTGACGCACATGAATCCCGATATGGTGAAAAAACTCCAAAAAATGCAAAAAGAGATGCAACAGGCGCAAAAAGAACTTGAAGAGAGCATATTTTTCGGCCAAGCCGGGGGCAAGACCGTCGAGGTCGAGTTCAATGGTGCGAAGGAAATGCAAAAGATATCGATCGACGGGGAGGCCTTCGACCTCCCCGAGGACCTCGAAATCCTCGAGGACACCATCACCGCCGCCGTCAACGACTGCATGAAGAAGATCGACGAGGAGACCAAGGAGACGCTCGGGCAGTTCACACAGGGTCTCGGCGGAATGCAGGGATTGCTTTGAGCAAGGGAACTGGCCGGTATCCGGAACCGATCGAGCGTTTGATAGAACAATTCATGCGCTACCCCGGCGTGGGGAGGAAGACGGCGGAACGATTTGTCCTCCATACTATCGACCGTTTCCAGGAGGATGACTATCTCGCTTTCATGGACGCGCTGCATCGCACGAAGACGGAAATCCGCCCCTGCACGGTCTGTGGACATCTGACGGATGATGCGCTTTGCGGCATCTGCAAGGACGACACCCGCGACGGAACCAAGATCCTGCTTGTCGAAGAGAGCAAGGATGTCTTGGTCGTCGAGAGGACCGGAACCTATGACGGTCTATACCATGTCCTCGGTGGGGTCCTCTCTCCCGCGAACGGTGTAGGACCCGAGGATTTACGGATCAGATCCCTGCTAGAGCGCTTGAAGGACGAACGACACCAAGAACTGATTCTCGCCACCAATCTGAGTGATGAAGGGGAGACGACAGCACGTTACATCCAACGACTTTTGCAGGATACCGATATTCTCTTGACCCGCATCGCTTATGGCATGCCGGCCGGGGGGAATATCGGCTATGCCGATGAAATCACGTTGAATAAAGCGCTCGAAGGAAGAAAAAAAATCTAGATTTTTCACCAGAATCAAAGGTTATCCGTTATAATGGAATTGATTCACCGTATTCCTTGACCGGTCGTTGTTCGTCGCCGGCATCCATCAAACCGTGAGAAGGGTGATTGTATGTTCAACCTGTTTGAAGCTTTCACTCCGCGTCTGCTTGTGGATATTCCCATCATCGGCCCCATATGGGACGCCATCCAGAGGGCGTTGCCCCTCCAGTCGTGGATCGATTCTGCTTATCAAGTCATCTCGAATCTGGCCTATTGGGAAAAACTCCTTTTCGGTATCTTGGCCTTGTTCATCGTGATCCTAGGCGTTATCGCCTTTGTGAAAAAGCTTTCGAAACTCCTCATTGTCGTTGCCATTCTCGTGGGACTTTGGCTCCTGTACAATCAAGGTGTGTTCGGTTGACAGACCGGGAGTGCGAGCCCACTCCGCCTCGCTTTCACATGAGACCAGACAAGAAAACCGCTTGAAATAGCGCTTACTATAGTGTGCGCAAATTTGATTTGAAAACGGTTACTCGTTATTGTATACTAAAGTGTTAGGAAATGTGAGAGACATTTCCGACAGACACACAGACAATCAATGCATTAGGGAGAGTAATAGACTATGGAAATCACATTACAGAATCTCACGAAGGTCTTCCAGTCCAAAAAGGAAGACGAGGTTGTCGCTGTAGACAACCTGGATATCGTCATCCCTTCAGGGAAACTCTATGGTCTTCTGGGTCCTTCAGGGTGTGGTAAATCTACCACGCTTTTCATGATTTCCGGACTCTTGAAACCGACCGAAGGGCGCATCTTCTTCGGCAATGAGGATGTCACCCCTGTTCCTCCCGAAGAACGGGGAATCGGACTTGTGTTCCAAAACTACGCCCTCTATCCCCACATGACGGTCAAGCAGAACATCATGTTCCCGCTCGAGAATGTCAAGATGGACAAACAAGAGGGTCTGAAGAAAGCACAGGACATTGCCGATCTCGTCGGTATCGGTCATCTCATGGACCGCAAGCCCCGACAACTCTCGGGTGGCCAGCAACAACGTGTGGCCATCGCTCGTGCCTTGGTCAAATCACCACGGGTCCTTCTGCTGGACGAACCCCTTTCGAACCTCGACGCCCGTCTCCGTCTGCAGACGCGCGAGGAAATCAAGCGGATCCAGAGAGAGACCGGCATCACCACCATCTTCGTGACGCACGACCAGGAAGAGGCCATGAGCATCAGTGACGAGATCGTCGTTCTCGACGAAGGCGTCACCCAACAGGTCGGAAGGCCGCAGGAAGTATATGACAAACCCAACAACCTGTTTGTCGCGAAGTTCCTCGGCACGCCCCCGATCAACATCTTCGACGGCCGTATCGAAGAAGGCCGCTTGATGATCGGCGATGCGAACATCGGCAAATTCGACGCTCCGGACCAGGAAGTCACCGTCGGTATCCGTCCGGAAGGGTTCAAGATTGTCGAACGTTCGAGTTTCCAGGTCGATGTCGAGTTCGTCGAGACGATCGGCCGCGACACGACCCTCATCATCGAACATCCGAATGTGGAAACGCCCGAGAGTTTCGAGGATCCCGAAGATGATGAAGAGCAAGTGGACGCTTCCGCCATCGCGGACGAGTTCGCTCCGGACACCGGTGATGACGAGATGGACCTCGCTCCCAAACAGACCATCCGTGCCGCCAAGACTTTTAGGGCTATTGTTGATGCGGATTTCGGTGTCGAACCAGGCGATACCGTCAAATTCAGCGTCAAGCCCCACAAGATGCATGTCTTCAACAAAGAGACCGGGGAGCTAATCAAGCCAGATGCTTGAACAAAAACATAACATAAAATCCTGGTTCTATCTCGCTCCCGCGCTCGTACTGCTCGCCATCTTCATCTTCTATCCCATCTTCAACGCCTTCTTTCTGGTATTTTTGGAAGACTACAACTATCTCCGCGGAGATTTCGAGGGGTTCACCCTCACCCAGAATTTCCGTGTAGTGTGGAATGACCCGAACTTCTTCTGGGCGATGGTGAACACGATGCTCATCACTTTCGTCTCCGTGCCGCTCTCCGTTATCATCGCTCTGTTGATTTCCGTGTGGTTGAACGCCGTTCCCATCAAGAAACTGCAAGGGTTCTTCCAGACGATATTCTTCCTTCCCTATGTCACGAACGCCATCGCCATCGGCATGGCTTTCGCGTTCCTCTTCAACCAGTATTACGGTCTGATCAACTGGTTCCTCGCGCTCTTCGGTATCAGCCCCATCAACTGGGTCGGCATGGGAGCGACCTGGGGGAACGCCATGATCAGTCTTCTCGTCTATGTGACCTGGTTGGGCCTCGCTTTCAAGATCATGGTCTTTTTGAGCGGTCTTCAGGGTATAGACAAACAATACTATGACGCCGCTCGTGTCGATTCGGCCTCCCGGTCCCGGATTTTCAGACGCATCACCGTTCCTTTGCTGTCTCCGATGATCATGTATATCACGGTCACATCGTTCATCGGCGCTTTCAAGGCCTACACCGAGGTCATCGGCATGTTCGGCGAACGACTCGGTCCTCCGGGGAACGACAAAGCGATGATCACAGTCGTCGCACTCGTTTATGACGCGTTGGACCGTTCAGGGACGACGGGGGCGTTGAGCGAAGCCGCCGCCGCAGCCTTGATACTCTTCGGCGTGACGCTCATTTTCACGTTCGTCAACATGCAAGTCAGCAAAAAACGAGTGCACTACGGATAGGAGTGTAAACCATGGAACAAGCTGTATATGGTAATGAAAGACAGATAAAGCGCCGTCGACGCATTCGTCTGGGTGTCGTCTACGGGCTGCTCATATTCTTTGCGATATTCATTCTCATCCCCTTCTACTGGATGATTCTCACGGCCATCAAGGTGGAAGCCGATGTCTTGCGTTCGCCCCCGCTGCTTTGGGTGTCACCGACGGAGTGGCAGTTCGCGAACTTTTCGGACGCATTGGAAAGGGCGCCTTTCGTACGGTTCATCATCAACACGGTCGTCGTCGCCGTCATATCGACGATCGGAACCGTCATCACCACCGTGCTTTCCGCTTTCGCCTTCGCCCGGTTGAACTTCTTCGGCCGTGATGTGTTGTTCTTCGTCCTCATCGCCACGATGATGATCCCCGGCGAAATCTTTGTCATCACGAACTTCATCACCGTCGTCAATTTCGGATGGATTCGGGACCAGACCTATTTTGATGCCATTCTGGCGATGACGGTCCCCTTCATGACGAGTGTGTTCTACATGTTCTTCCTGCGACAGGCGTTCAAGCAGATTCCGGATGAACTGTACTATGCCGCCAAGGTCGACGGGAAGACCGACCGTCAGTATCTCTGGCGGATCATGGTCCCCATCGCGCTTCCCACCATCACGACCATCACGATCCTGAACGCGATGAACACCTGGAACGCCTACATCTGGCCGCGACTGGTAACACAGCGTGAAGAGTTCCGCCTGGTATCCAACGGTCTCCGTGACGCTTTCGATGAAGGCATCGGCCCCCCGCTCTACCACGAGCAGATGGCCGCGGCACTCATCGTCACCGTGCCGCTCATCATCGTGTTCCTCTTGTTGAAGAAATACATCATGCGCGGTGTGAGCCGAAGCGGCATCAAAGGATAGTTTTCGTTTTGTGCAACTCATGTTCCAACTATTCAGCCCCAAGACCTCATGCCTTATAATGCAAGTGCATGAGGAGAATACATAAGAATAAATAAGGAGGAGAAATTCCCGATGAAAAAACTGTTTGCTCTGACACTGATTTTGACATCCGCATTCTTGGTTTCTGCCTGCCTGGGACCCGAGCGGGGAAAAGACGTTGAAGTCTACATCCCCGACGAGCTTCCCGAGGAAGAGATCGAACTCGAAATGTGGCACGCATTCGGTGACGCCAACATGGCGCTTTTGCAACAAATCTTCGATGAGTTCGAAGAGATGTATCCGAATGTGACCATCAGACAACTTCCCCAAGGAGGTTATGACGGACTCCGCGAATCCACAATCCAAGGGATTGTCGCCGGTGTGACCCCCCACATCGTGATGGGATACCCCGACCACTTCGTCGAGTATCTCGAAGGTAACGCCCTTGTACCGCTCGATGACTACATCGCACATGAAGAGTGGGGCACCGACATCGACGATTTCGTTGGCGGCTTCCTCGACGAGAACCAGCAATATCTCGATGGTATGCAGTATTCGCTTCCTTTCGCGAAGTCGACAGAAATGGTCGTCTACAACAAGACCGTCTTCGACTATTTCGACATCCAATTCAGCATGGATGAAGCGATGACCTGGGACGAGATCGAAGCCCTCGCCGATGACATCGAATGGCACTCGGACGCCATCGACGACCTCGTCATCTCCCAACACCAGGCGGCATTCCGTGACCCCCACCTCATCAACATCGACTCCGCCGCGAACTTCTTCATCAATTCGGCCCGGCAATGGGACGGCGGCTATACCACCCCCGAAGGTGAGATTCTCGTCGACGACCCGAACACCAAAGCCATGCTCACCTACTTCAAGGGTCTCTTCGAAGACGAAATCGTATCCTTCCCCATCGAATGGGACGAGCAATACGGCTCCACACCCTTCAAAGACGGTCGCGTCCTCATGAGCCAAGGCTCGACCGCCGGTACCCGCCACAACATCCCCGACCAAGAAGACGGACGTTTCGGCATCTTCGAGTTGGGCGTCATGCCGGCCATCCAGAAGCACGCTGAAGGCGAAGGCCCCCGTTCCGCCCAGCAACAAGGCCCGAACATCGCCATCATGGCCGACACCACAGATGAAGAGCGCCTCATGGCCTGGCTCTTGCTCGAGTTCATGACCAATGACGAGAACACCGCCTTCTTCGCCATGAACACCGGTTATGTGCCCGTTAGAGAAAGCGCGTTCGAGACCGACACCTACCAAGACTTCCTCGACATCACGTATCGTTGGGAAGATGGCGACGAACTCGACTATGATGAACAAGACGACCTTCCCTTCGCCATGGCCGCTCGTGTCGCTTACGCCCAGGTCGACGCCTATCAGTTCGACCCCGCCTTCGTTGGTCGCGTGACCTCTTCGAGAGCGCGTCAAGAAGCGGAACTCGCGTTTGAAGCGATCTATGCCGGCACCCGTACCGTCGATCAGGCCATCCAACGCATGCTCACGCAGCTCGGTGGCTGATCAACACATCGATTGTAAGAGCGGATTGCCCTTGCCCCGAGCGGGCAAGGGCATCCCTCACTAAGTAAGACCCACGAACACCCCCTGCGACAATCATCCTCGAAGGGGTCCCTTCATTCAGGATGCATTGTCTAAACCGCATGAAGGATCTGGTTCGCATGAGAAAAATCACCCTGCTCGCGACGGCCCTCTTCTTCATCGTCGTGCTCGCGGGATGTCAAAGACCGGCCGAAATCACATTCATGCTTCCTGACGATGAGGTCTATGACACCCGCACCGTGGAAGAGGATGGTAGACTCGCGAGTTATCCCACACCGACATTGACAGACACCTACTTCCTCGGCTGGTTCACGGACGAGGATTTCACAGAGCGTTTCCGCATGGACATGGTCTTTGACGGGAGTACGACCCTCTATGGCAAGACCCTGCCTTTCGACGGCGAGAACCTGCTCACCCCGTTGACGGATGAACTGCAGTTGGACCCTTCTGACTTTGAGGGGAAGTCTTTCCGCACCGACGGTATCGGGGAATCGTCTTTGGCCCAATGTGTCGATGGTGACACGACATTCTTCCGCGGCTTGGGAGAAAGTGTGCGCTACCTCTATGTCGACACGCCCGAGTCCACAAGCACCATCGAACCCTGGGGGATGGCCGCGAGCTCTTATGTCTGTGATGTCTTGACGGATGCCGACACCATCGTTCTCGAACGGGAGCCGCATCCCGAGGAAGGCCACCCCGAAGTGCATCCCTCGGTCGGTGAGAGAGGCACATTCGGCCGCTATCTCGGTTATGTGTGGTATGATAACAGGCTTTTGAACCTCGAGCTCGTCGAATTGGGCTACAGCAGGGCTTCCGGTATCGGCAACAGTCAATATGCCGAATACTTCCGTCTTGCCGAACACACCTCTCGGATGACGGGCGCCAAAATATTCGGTGAAGACGACCCCGACTTCG
>PUMR01000002.1 GCA_003551455.1 Mollicutes bacterium
GAAAGAGAAACCTTCCTCCGAAAGCGTCTTTTTCCGTCTGGCGCGAGAAAACGGCCTTTCCTGCATGGTCTATCCCCTTTTGCCCAAGGACGGTTTTTCGCCAAAGACCTATGAACTCTTCAAGAACGACCATCTCGCCTATCACGCCGCCGACATCCGCCAACAAAAACGCCTCATGGAACTCCAGGGTCTCTTGAACAGAGCAAAGATCGACCACGTCTTCTTGAAGGGGGCCTATCTCAAAAGCCTCTATCCGAAACCCTACATGCGGGCGATGGGCGATATCGACCTCTTGGTGCGAAAAGAGCGCATCCAGGATGTGCGGGACCTGCTGCAGAAGAACGGCTACCGCTTGCAATCAAAATCGGCCCAGCACGATTTCTACATCAAGGACCACGAGTTCATAGAAGTCCACCCCACCCTCTACAAAGCCTTCTCCAAGCGCTACGAGAACATCCTGCAAGACCCCTGGAAAGAGACCGAGGCCGTAGCGGGACACACCCACCTTTTTCATCCCGAGTTCCACCTCCTCTATCTCCTCTTCCATCTCGTCAAGCACTTCCACTCCTCCGGCGTGGGGCTGAGGAGCATCCTCGACATCGGCGTCTTCTGCCGCCACCACGAAAAGGACCTGGACGAAGAGCGTCTCGCGAAATTCTTGGAAACCGGCAACCTCACCCGCTTCTTCGCGAACATCCTCCATCTCAACCGGACGCTTTTTTCTATCGATTTGCGCGAGGACTTCTATCCGGACCACACCATGAGCGAGGAACTCTTCGCAAAGACCGTCCACTTCATCGCGACCGCCGGCATCCACGGACAGGGCGAAGGGTTCAACCGCTTCTTGACGAAACAGATCCGCGCGGGCAAGGACCAGAGACTCCAAAAACAGAACAAGCTCCGCGTCCTCTTTTCCGTCCTCTTCCCTTCGCGCGAGAGCATGCGGTCGATGTATCCCGTGCTGGAAAGACACGGCTATCTCCTCCCCTTCATGTATGTAGCGAGATTCTTCCGCCTTACGATAAAGAGAAGGAAGCGCTCCTTCGCCAAGTTCAAAGAGCTCCGCAATGTCGAGAGCCATTCCGTCGAAGAGGCGAAAGCGCTCTTCGAGGAACTGGGCTTGTGAGAGGCGAACCTCGAAAAAAAGGCTTTGAGGAATGATTCCTCAAAGCCTTTATTCTAGGGTATGAGTGCCGGATGGTCGAACCAGAGGAGTTCGACGAGTCCGGGGATGTCGATGAAGGGGTTGCGGTTCCCCTGGTAGGAGGAGATGATTTCGTTGCGGTTCAGCTCGAAATCGCTCACCTCGTCGAAGAGGTGCCAACGGAGGAGGTAGTCGAGATCTCCCATCTCGTAGTTGTCGGGGTTGGCGAAGCCGCTCACGAGGGTGAGTTCCTCATACATCACATCCATATAGAACATCATCCGCGCGACATTGCCCTTCACTTCGTCGGGGGGCGCATAGGTGCTGCCCGTGGTGGTGTCGGTGAAGTATTTGAAGCCGCGGGAGGAGTTCTCTCCCGGATCGGCGGGCGCGAGGTTGTGGAGGTCGCTGCCGAGATTGCTCTCCCGGTCTCCCGGGAACCGGCGGTTCGGCCAGACGTGTTCACGGTTCCAGGTTTCACCGCCGTCCCAGCTAGCGGCCACGCTCCAGCGGGTATAGATCAAAATGACGTTGCCGGGATTGTCGGGGTCGGCGTCCGTCTCTTGGAGGATGTAGCGGGCATCGCCGTAACTCTGATAGGTCACCGCCGTTCGCAATATCTGGGCCAAGGCTTCCCGGAGGTCGTCGCCGTAGAGCCCTTCCAGTCCGTCATAGTAGCCATCGGCGATGTCGGAGAAATCCATCTCTAAAAGTGATGCGTCGCGGAAGACGGCTTTCGTGATGGTCTCGGACACATAGCGGCCTTCTTCGTCGATGGCGTAATAGATGAGCGTCTGCTCGCCCAAGCGGTCCGTGTCCAGTTCGCCATAGATGAAACAATCCACGGGCTCGCCCGTCAGGGTGTCTGTGACGGTGCAGCCCGCCGCCTCCCAAGGATCGCCGTAGGAATAATACATCCCGAGGTCGAGCGTCATGTCGAGCCTCTCGCTGTTGTTGGGGAAGTAGACTTCTTGGCTCAGAGCATCCTGGGGAATGTCGAAGGTGGTGATGGCGGCTTGTTCGAAGCGGATATCGTCGATGTTGACACGGTTGGCGGTGAAAGCATCGGCCGTCGTTATCCGCACATACAGCGGGGCTCCCTTCTTGAAGGGGAGTTCGTCATAATCGAGTTCAAGATAGAAGGTCTGAAGCGAACTTTCGGTCATGACGGTGTCACTCACCGTAACCCAGCCGTTTTGATCATCGGGGTCGACACTCACTTTGACGATGAGAGCGGTCGAAGAATCACCACTGAAGCCGGCGGTGGCATACATGAATTCGATGGAAGTGAGACCTTCAACGGCGAAGTTTGTCTGGATGTAGCCCCGCATACGCGCCGATTTGGTGCCGACCCGCCGGTCGCCCGAGAGGCTGCCGACGAGCGTGTCCTCGAGGATGAGTTCCTTTCCGCCGGTCTGGATGATATTGTCCCCGTCATCGTAGGAAGTCTTGATGGCATCTTCAAATCCCGTGAAATATGCGAGTGATGGATCCTCGAATGCGCCATACACCGCCACAATATGGCGGGAAGCGTCAATGGTATGGGTGTATGATTCATCCGCTGAGAGCATCTTGTCATTGAAGTAGTCGTACCAGTGCAAGAAGACATACTCATCCGGAGCCTCTGTCGTCAGTGTGACGGTTTCGCCGCCTTCATAAGGACCATCGGAACTCCGGGTGATGTCGGCCTCATCAAGATTGGTGTTCAGATAGAGTTGGTATCTGTCTTCTTCGATATAGACGGCCCGGAAGGAGCGATTCCGCCTGATGGCAAAGATATGATCGGCATAGGTCGTGAAACCGAGATTGACCTCCGCGTCTTCCCAGTGCTCGAAACGGTACCCCGGTATTTCGGGAGCGGCAATGGTCACATCCTGTCCATCCTCATAATAGACCCGCAGCGGCAGGATGGAAGGATGGGCACCGTCGATGTTCGTCTCCAATGATACGGTGTGGTCCCCTTCGTCTTCATCGATTTCATAAACGGCATGGAAAGCTCCGTCTTCCAAGATGCGCACGGAGAGGGTCTCGTCTGTCGTGAGGATGGCGCCCTCGCCATCCTCCCAACGGAGGAAGGTGTAGTGGCCACTCGGGTCGCTGACGGTGTGTTCGATCATTTTACCCGCTTCGATCGTTTGTTCGGTATCGGGCAGAATAGCGAAGGGGAGATTCGAAGAAAAGGATACGGTGTATTCGTTGGTGTCGTAGACGGCCTCGAGTTCCATGGCTTTTGTCAACGTCAAAGAGAAGCTCTCTTCCTCGCTGACGATTTGGCCGTCGCCATCCTCCCAGCGGAGGAAGGGGGCTGTGCCCTCGGGGTCTTCCACAGAAACAACCAATTCTTCGCCCGCTTCATGTTCCGTGTTGCGAGGGAGGTTGAACTCGGCCCGGGGGAGATTGGAAGAAAGCGTGAGGGCGAACGTCTCATAGTCGAGATCGAACACCGCCCGCAAGGCGGCATCGCCGCTCACGGTGAAATCGAAGGCGGCTTCTTCGGAGATGATGTTTCCATCTTTGTCCTCCCAATGCAGGAAGGGGTAATAGGCTTCGGGGTCGGTCGCGGCGATCGCGAGCACTTCGCCGTCGAGGACGTCGTTTTCCTCGGGGAGGTTGAATTCCGCCCGCGAGAGGTTGCTGGTGAGGGTGACTGCATAGGTCGCCACATAGTCCGTGTCGAAAACGGCCGTGAGCTCGTAGGGTTTCTCGACGGTGAGCGTGAAGGTGGCGTCTTCGGAGATGATTTGTCCGTCTTCGTCCTCCCAATGGAGGAAGGGATAATAGGCTTCGGGATCGGTCGCGGAAATCGCGATTTCTTCGCCGTCAAACACTTCCTGCGCTTTGGGCAGATTGAACTCCGCCCTTTCGAGGTTGCTATCGAGGGTGACTTCATGGCTCATTACATAATCCGTGTCGAAGACGGCGGTGAGGGCATAAGCCTTGTCGACGGTGAGCGTGAAGGTTTCCGCTTCGCTCACGATGCCGCCCGCAGCATCCTCCCAATGCAAGAAGGGATAATAATCTTCGGGGTCGGCCACCGACAATTCGAGTTCCTCGCCGGCAAGCACCTCGTTCTCGGCGGGGAGATTGAACTCCGCCCTTTCGAGATTGCTCGCGAGATTCACCTCGTGATAGGTATCAGGCGGGATCTTTTCGAACACGGCCCGGACCTCTTTGTCTTCATCTACGGTGAAAGTGACGGTCTCATTTTCAGAGAGAATCGTGTCGGAATCGACATCGAACCAATGCAAAAAAGCGTAAGCCTCGTCATAGGACACCAGGGTCAACGCGACTTCGTCGCCGCTTCTTATGGGTCCTTCGGGCTCGATCTCATAGTGAAAATCGTCGATGGTCCCACTGATGGTGACGGTGACCTCTTCGACACGCTGGCAGGCGGAAAGAGCTAATATAACAAAAGAGAGGGTGAACAGGGCGAGCAGTCTTTTCATAGGATACACTTCCAGTACTGGGGATTCACGATGATTGTTATCATTCTATCATCTTTCGTCGTTTTTTTGGCATAGTATGCATGAATATGCGCTGACTTACCGTCAGAAAAAGGGAAGGGACACGGAGCCCTTCCCGGATGGATGGTTCCAACTCAATCGGATTGGAAGATTCTCACATTGTCGAGGTTGATGCGTGTCGTGTTGTCCTCGTTCTCGTCACTACCGCCGAAGATGAACCGGACATGGATGTCGTCGCCCGCTGTGATGGCGGCCCCGCCTAGAGCGGGATGGTCGTAATCGATGAGGAGCTCGATGGTGGCAAGACTCGTCGAGGGGGAACGCGGCGCCATGATTTCCACCCAGGCCTCACCATCGGCGGAAATCTCCACCGAAAGCTTGCCGTCGCCGGTTCCCGAGAAAGCGGCGTGGGCATAATCGAAGACGATGCCTTCGAGGTCCGCGAAACTCTCGAGAATCTCGGCTTTGCCGATGGAGCGGCCTCTCAAGGCATATTCGCCCGTCTTCACATCACCATCGAGATTGCCCCGGAGGACTTGCACGAGGAGCCAGTCCACACCGTCGCTCGTCATGGTCCCTTCGGCATAGCCGCTCTTGCCCGTGGCGTCCTCGAACCCCGTCTCATAGATGATGGTGCCCGTGGGCGTGCCAAAATGGTCGTTTTGCGCATAGACGGCTTCCAAGGTCATGTTCTTCGTGATGGTGAAGGTGTGCACCCGTTCTTCGGAAAAGACCGCTTCGGCCCCGGTGTCGTACCAGTGGACGAAGGTGGCCCCGCTGACAACAGGGGCGGTGATGGTCACTTCCGTGTTCCTTTCGAGTTCCCCCGAAGGGGAGACCGACAGTTGGCCGTCACCCGCGGTCGCGCTCGTGAGGGTGAGACTCACGCTCCCGCCGCAAGCCGCAAGCAAGAAAAGCATCCCAAACAAGAAGAAAAGAAACGTCTTTTTCATACCCTTCTCCCAATAGTCTATTTCCGTTGTCTCCTGGTGGTGATTCTATTCTACCACGCCCTTGCGGGAAGCACCATCAAAATCGTATGAAAAAAGCCCTATGAAGGGCTTTTTCCCCGGTATTGCCGGGCTTGTAGCCGCAAGAGCTTGTCGAAGACCGCCATGAGGCCTTCGGAAGCGAGTTCGGTGCTCATCGACGGCATGTCGCGTCTATTGGCCGCTTGTGCAGGGAGCGCGGGCACATGGATGAAGCCCGCCTTGGTTTTCAGATTGAAGGTCTCAGTGTAGTGGAGCACCCGATAGAAGAGGTCGTTGCACACATAGGTGCCGGCACTGTAGCTCCGGTCGGCCGGGATTTTCTTGTTGCGCATGGTGCCGACGATATCGTCGACGGGAATCGTGGCGAAGAGGGCGTCGGGTCCGCCTTCGATGATCTTGTCGTCTTTGTGGATGTTGCCGAGATTGTCGGGCGACTTGGAATCCATGAGATTGATGGCCTGTTGTTCGACGGAAAGGTGTGTCCTTCCCTGCGCCTCTCCCAACATGATGACAAAATCCGGCTTCTCCCGCTCGATCAAAGGCTCCAGCCGGTCGAAAGCGTGTCCATACACCACCGGCAGGACGACCTTTTTGATCCGGGACCCATAGACGCTGTCGGGCATCTCGTGCAGAAGGGTCTTCGAACTGTTCTCTTTTTCGCCCCCGAAAGGTTCGAAGGCGGAAAGCAGGATGAGACTCATCGCGCTACCTCCCCAAACATCATCGGTTCGTCCGTTGCGAGTTGTTCGGCGCGGAAGAAGTCCAGCTCTTCCAACCAGGCGAGAATCTCTGTGAGCGGAACGGCCAGATTCACGCCCTCGGCCTCGGCCCCCCAGGTGTTGATGCCGACGAGGTTGCCGTCGATGTCGGCCAGGGCACCGCCGCTGCTGCCGGTGAACACGGCGGCGTTGTGTCTGATGACGGAAAAATCGACCTCGTCCACTTCCGACATGCCGAGATACTCGCCGAAAGTGACGATGCCTTCGAGGGTGTGGGGATTGCCCACGGCGAAAACGAACTCCCGCCTTTGCAAGGGATCATCCTTCCGAGTGTCGATGTCGATGGTCTCGAAGTCGTCGCCCGCTTCTTCGGCACGGAAACGGAGGATGGCGAGATCCCGCGAAAAACAATGATGCACGAGTTCGGCCGGGAAACTCTCGTCCAGGATGGAAGGGGCGACCTTGTAGGTCACGGTGTCTTTGCCCATGTCGTCGACGACATGGAAATTCGTCAGAAAGTAGTGATAGCCCGCCCTGGAAGCGAAAATGACGCCGCTTCCCTGTTTGACGCTCTCGCTCGCGAAGGGATCGTCCTCGTCGGAAAGTGTCGTCTCCACGCCGACATTGGAGCGGCGGAGCATCTCTTTCGATTCCATCATCCGGTTCTGGACGGAGCGTTCGACGGGAGTGCCTATCTGTTCCGAGATGAAGGTGCAACCCGAAAGCAGGAAGATCACCGTGAACAGGAAAGCGAGAAGGGTCTTTTTCCCCATGGTTTCCCCACCTCTTATATTCCCATTATACATGAAAACCCTCCTCCCATACAGCAAGACATCCGACTTGTGGTGGTATTTCCCCGCGACTTTTTTTGTGTTAGAATGTATGAGAATCCTAATTCCAAGGAATGATACTCATGAAAAAGTTCCTTCTCGCCCTGAGTTTCTTCGTTTTCTTTTTTGCCATCGCCGCCTGTCAGCGGACGATCCGTGTGGATCTCATGGTCGATGGCGAACGCTATGAACGTAAGACCCTGAACAAACCCGGCGAAATCTCGCTTCCCCGGCCCGAAAGTGAAGGCCATTTCTTTGCAGGTTGGTATACAGACGACGACTTCGAAGAACGTTTCGACAAGCTCGTCCACGAAAGCATGACCATCCATGCCAAATTCGTCCCCTTCGACGGCGAGCTTTCGACCTATCTCACCGACAGGTATGAAATCCCCGACTACCTCGGCAACAACTTCTTCACCGACGGCATCGGCACCGTGGACCTTGTGGCTTGCCGTGATGGCGACACCGCCGATTTCCAAGACGGTGACACGAAATTCCGGGTCCGTTTCCTCGGTATCGACACGCCCGAAAGCGGCCATGTCTATGAACCCTGGGGCCCCGCGGCGAGTCAACATGCCTGCGAAGCGATGCAAAACGCCGAGACGATCGTCCTCGAAAGAGA
>PUMR01000061.1 GCA_003551455.1 Mollicutes bacterium
CCGGCCGCTTCGAGGCCTTCGATGGCGAACTGGTTGTAGCCCATGTCATGCGCTCCCGCCGCCGAGACGATCAAGCCGACCTTGATCTCGTCGTCATCGACGCGGCAGCCGGCGATGGTGAGGCCGAGCGCGAATGCCAAGAACACAAGAGCCAAGCGTTTCATACGATAACTCTCCTTACAAAACAGATTTTTGGTTCACACGAAACGCCGTTTCGTGGATTTCCCTCATTTCACCTGGTCGATATAGAACTTGAACTGGTCCGTCCGATAGAAACACTTGAAGGTTTCGATCGGCACTTCGCGGCCGTTCACCATGCCGTGGGTCACCGCATGGAAGAGAATGATCGGAAAACCGGCTTCGATTTCCAGTTCATCCGCCGTCTTGCCGTGGGCCAACACGGCTTCGATGGTCCGCTTCGCCCGGGTTATCGTCACGTTGTACTCCCGCTCGAGGACCTCATAGAGCGACTGGGCGGTGAAGTCGTGCTTTTCGAGGCCGGGGAAGAGTTTCTTGGGAAGATAGGTGATCGTCCGGTTCACGGGCATCTCGTCGGCATAATAGATCCGGTCCAAGCGGATCACGGCATCTTTCGGGTCGACTTCGAGCAGTTTGCTTCGCTTGTCGTTGGCCGGCTCGATGTCGAGACCGAGAAGTTTCCGTCGTGGCGTCATGCCGTGATTGATGATGTCCTTGGTACAACTCGTGATGGAAAAGAGGTCCTGTTCGGTCTTGTCGCCCTTCACATAGGTGCCTTTGCCCTGGATCCGGTAGAGATGACCCTCGTTGACGAGTTCATCGAGCGCTTTGCGTACCGTGATCCGGCTGACGCCGAACTCTTCGATGAGTTCCCTCTCGCTCGGGATCTTCTGGTCTTCGGTGAGGACGTCTTCATTGATCTTTTCGAGGAGATTCCGCTTGACCACATGGTATTTCGGCAGACCTTCATGGAGTGAATCCATGTTCACACACCCCCTATGTTATGATGTTATGATGTCATTACCAGTACACCTCTATCTTATGCTGAAAACGTTTACTTGTCAATATGGAATTTCAGGGCACTCGGCCAATATGTACGAAAAAAGCGCTTCCATATAGTGTCTCCCGCCTTCTTCCCGAAAAAAAAACCGCCTTGCGGGAAGGCGGTGGTTCATACGGTCTGAAAGGGGTCGCGCTCGCTTGTGGCGAGGTGGATCGGCGCTTCCACCCCGTACGCCTCGAGTTCCTTTTTCAAAGCCTCGCGGAAGATCTTTTCGGCATAGTGGCCGATATCGAGGGCGGTGAGCCCGATCTGCAACATGTCATGCGCCTGGTGGTAGCTCACATCTCCCGTCACATAGAGGTCGGCCCCTTTCATCTTGGCCGCGAACATGTGATGGGCGCCGCTGCCGCCGCTTATGGCGATGCGGGCCACTTTCTTCGTGAGCGGCTTCTTGGTGATGAGGCGGGCCTTTTCCATGCCGAGGCGCGCTTTCACGTGCTTGATGGCCTCTTGCAGGCTCATGGGCGCGATGTCGCCGATCCGCCCGATGCCCGCTTCTTCCGTGTCGAAGTCGAGAATCTCGGTGTTCTCGAGTTCGATGCGGGCGGCCAGGGCCTCGTTCATGCCGGCTTCGCCCCGGTCATAGTTCGTGTGGCTCGAAAAGACCGTGATATCGTTCTTGATGAGGGTCGCGATGAGCTGGCCCTTGTAGGCGTCGGTGGCGATCGCTTGCAAGGGTTTGAAGATGAGGGGATGGTGGGTGATGACGAGGTTGCAGTCTTTGTCCAAAGCCTCTTGGACGACCTCCTTGGTCGCATCGAGCGCGATGAGGATGCCCGTGAGCTCCTTGTTCATGGTGCCGACCTGCAAGCCGACGTTGTCCCATTCATACGCCGAGGAGAGGGGATAGTGCTCCTCGAAGAAACGTTTAACCTTGATTCCACTCATGGAGAACCTCCTCGATGAGTCGCAGTTTCTCTTGCAAGGGCCTTTTGGCGTTTTCATCGGGGATGTCCGGAAGGAGTCTCGCCAAAAAGCCTTTTTGCCGTTCGAGTTCCCTTCGCAAAGGGGCGGGCGCCTTTTGCAAAAGCACGGGACCGAAGAGCTCCTCTTTGCGGGTGAGTTTCTGCTCGCCCTTTTCCATGACGATGACGGTATAGAGGATGTCGTTCTCTTCGATGACGGTCTCGTCAGTGACGGCGAGCGGGTTTTCCCGCGCGAGCATGCGCACCGCTTCGGGGTGGTTCGCGGGCTGCAAGACGAAGCGGCGGACGTTTTGCAAGTCCGCGCCGTCGACGATGTTGCGGATGGTGGTCCCGCCGAGACCGGCGATACTCACGGTGTCTGTGGATTCGTCCAAGGCGGAGAGTCCGTCGGCATGCAAAAGGCGGATCCTCTCAGTCAGCCCCGCGGCGACGACGTTCCTTTTCGCTTGCGCCAGAGGGCCCTGCTTGTTGTCTATGGCGACGACATGTTCGGCCCTCTTCCTCTGCACGGCGGCGATGGGAAGGAGGGCGTGGTCGGTGCCCACATCGTAGAGCCTCGCGCCTTCTTCGATGAAAGCGAGGCAGGCCTCGAGCCGTTGCGAGAGCATCAGCCGCCCATGAAGTCCTTCAGTTTCTTCGAGCGCGAGGGATGGCGCAGCTTCCGGAGCGCTTTGGCCTCGATCTGGCGGATCCTTTCCCGGGTGACGCCGAACTCGCGGCCGACCTCCTCGAGGGTGCGCGTCCTCCCGTCAAGCAGGCCGAAACGCATGCGGAGCACTTTCTCCTCGCGGTCGGTGAGACTCTCCAACACCTCGCCGAGCTCCCGCTTCAACATCTCCTTGGAGGTGTATTCCATGGGCGTCAACGTGTCCTGGTCGGGGATGAAGTCGCCCAAAGAGGAGTCCTCCTCCTCGCCGACGGGGCTTTCGAGGCTGATGGGCTCTTGGGCCACCTTCTGGATGATCTGCACTTTCTCGACGCTGATGTCCATCCGTTCGGCGACCTCTTCGGGCAGGGGCTCCCGCTTCAGTTCCTGGATGAGCTGGCGCTGGGTGCGCACGAGTTTGTTGATGGTCTCGACCATGTGCACGGGGATGCGGATGGTCCGCGCCTGGTCGGCGATGGCGCGGGTGATGGCCTGGCGGATCCACCAGGTGGCATAGGTCGAGAACTTGAAGCCCTTCGTGTGGTCGAACTTGCTCACGGCCTTGATGAGGCCCATGTTGCCTTCCTGGATGAGGTCGAGAAACTGCATGCCCCTACCGACATAGCGTTTGGCGATGGAGACGACGAGCCGGAGGTTGGCCTCGACGAGCTTGTTCTTGGCGAGTTCCCCCTTGAACATGAGCTCTTCGACCTGTTCGCGGTATTCGGGGGTGATGTCCTCGCCGTCCTCTTGCATCTGGTCGTATTGTTCCTTGGCGATCTTGGCGTTGTAGATGTCTTTCGCGAGGCTCATCTCCTCGTCGGCGGAAAGCAGCTCCACGCGGCCGATCTCTTTGAGATACATCCGCACGGGGTCGTCGACCTTGATCGACTCGATGCTCTCGAACGACTTGTCCTGCAAGAGTTCCTCCTCGATGTCCTTGGCGAAATCGAGATTGAGCTCGACCGCTTTGTCGACCTCTTCTTCATCGACTTCTTCTTCCAAGGACATCTTGGGCACCTTGTAGGTGACCATGTCCTCTTCGCTGACGACATCGACGTCCTTTCCTTCGAGTTCGTTGACGATATCGTCGAAATCGTCGCTGTCGGCGTCGACATAGCGTTCGATTTCCTTGACCTCCAAGAATCCCTTGGTCTTGGCGAGCTCAATGAGCTCCTGGATGATTTTTTCCTTGTCCATGTTTTACCTCCATGTTGATGGCGTCGATTTTTTTCTGGTAGCGGATCTTCTCTTGGATGTCATGGGTCTCGGCTTTCCGCTTCTTGAGGTTCTCGATGCGGTTTCGTTTCACATATTCGTGCATCACCCGCAAGAAGTCCTCGAATTCGTCCTCGTTGTAGGGGTAGTCCGTGAACCGGACATGTTCTTCGAAGTATTCCCGCTGTCTCTTGGTGAGGCGCGCGGCGAAGAGGCCGGGGTGGATGCAGCTTTGGGGGTGAATCTCGTAGAGTTCGAAGATCTCGAGTTGGATGTCTCTGGCCCGCTTGTCGACATAGGTCACGGCGTCGAAGTCGCGCAAAAACTTCCTGGCGTAGTATTCATCCTTGAGGAAATAGTGGATGAAGCCCCGCTCGGCCTTCTTGAACTTCTGGTCGGGAAGGGGGAAGGCCGCCTTCTCGTAGGTGGGGACGGCGGCTTTTTCGGGCGCTTTGCGCGCGCGGAAGTCTTCCTCGAGCGTCGCGAGGCCGACATCGAGGTCCTGGGCCAGACGCTTGAGATAATGGGTCTGTTCGAGGGCGCTCGCCGGCTTGATGAGGGCGAAGACCTTCTCTTTGAAACGCTCCTTGCCGCCGATGTCGGAAAGGTCCGCTTCCCGCAAGGCGTCGTCATAGAGGAAATCCCGGGCGCTTTGCGCGTTGTCGAGTGCCTCCCGGAAGGCTTCGGCGCCCTTCTTGCGGATGAAATCGTCGGGGTCGAGCCCTGCCGGCATGGGCGCCACCCGGGTCTCGAAGGCCCTTTTCCGGAGGTCGCCCAAGAAGCGGCGGACCGCCTCCCTACCGGCGTCATCGCCGTCGAAGCAGAGGACGAGGCGTTTCGCGGCCTTGCCGAGGATGATCGCATGCGCCTCGGTGAGGGCGGTGCCCATGACGGCCGTGCCTTCGGCGACGCCCGCCTTGTCGGCCATGATGACGTCCATGAAGCCTTCGAAGAGGACGAGGCGCTTTTTCTCCTGCACCGCCCGGCGGGCGCGGTGGATGTTGTAGAGGATGCGGTTCTTCTTGAAGATGACGGATTCGGGGCTGTTCATGTATTTGGCCGTCGCTTTTCCGTCATCCTTGTAGGTGCGGCCGGAGAAGCCGACGACCTGACCCTCTTCGTTCTGGATGGGAAACATCACGCGGTTGCGGAAGCCATCGTAAACCTCGCCCTTTTCGTTCTCGTTGACGAGACCGAGGTCTACCATCTCCGTTTTCGCGAGGCCCTTGTTGGAGAGGGCCCGGAAGAGGGCGTCCCGCTTTCCCGGGGCGAGACCGATGTCGAAGCGTTCGATGGTCTCTCGGTCGAGGCCGCGTTTTTCGAGATATTTCCGCGCCGCTTCGCCCTCTTTCATGTGGTGGAGATAGACCTTGAAGAACTGCATCGCCTCATAGTTGATGTCGTAGTATTTCTGGTGCTTGTGCGCGAACGCGGAGAGTTCGACCTTGATATCGGCCCTTTCGGCGAGATGGCGCAAAGCCTCGTTCGTGGAGAGGTTCTTCTGGTCCTTGACGAAAGTGAGGGCGTTGCCGCTCGCATGGCAGCCGAAACAGTAATAGACCCCTTTCTCGCGGTTCACGGAAAAAGAGGGGGTCTTCTCGTCGTGGAACGGACAGAGACCCATGTGGTTCTTGCCCTTCTTCTCGAGCGGCGTCGTCTCGTTGATGAGGTCGACGATGTCGGTCGCCGCGAGAATCTTGTCGATGGGGGTGTTATCACGTGTCTTCACGCGCATCACCTAGAAACGGACATGTTTTTGGATGTAGGCGACCAGGTCCTCTTCTTTCACCCGGATTTGGGCCATGGAGTCGCGTTCGCGGATGGTGTAGCCTTGTTCTTCGCCCTCGTCGTCGACCGTCAGACAAAGCGGGGTGCCGATGGCGTCCTGTCTTCTGTAGCGGCGGCCGATCTTGCCGGATTCGTCGTAGAAGACCATGAAATGCTTGCTGAGGGTCTTTTGCAGTTCCAACGCCTTGTCGCGGTGGCGTTTCTTGATCAAGGGGAGGATGGCGACCTTGTAGGGGGAAAGCGCGGGATGGACCTGCAAGCATTCCCTCGTCTCGCCGTTTTCGAGCGTCTCTTCCGTGTAGGCGTCGGCCAGGACGGCCAAGAAGAGCCTGTCCACGCCGAGCGAGGGCTCGATGACGTAGGGGAGGTATTTCTCGTTCGTCTCGGGGTCGTGGTAGGCCAAAGAGGTGTTGGCGTGTTCTTCATGCTGGGCGAGGTCGAAATCGGTGCGGGAAGCGATGCCCCAGAGCTCGTCGAAGCCGAAGGGATAGCGGTATTCGATGTCGGTGGTCTGGTCGGAATAATGGGAAAGCTGGCTCTCGTCGTGGTCGGCGAGTCTGAGGTTCTCCTCTTTCAGGCCGATATCGACCAGAAAGTCGTAAGAGGCTTTCCGCCAATGGTCGAACCAGGACTTTTCCGTGCCCGGCTTCACGAAGAACTCGAGCTCGAGCTGTTCGAATTCGCGGGTGCGGAAGATGAAGTTCTTCGGCGTGATCTCGTTGCGGAAGCTCTTGCCCGTCTGGGCGATGCCGAAGGGCACCTTCATGCGGCTCGTGCGCTGGACGTTCTTGAAGTTCAAGAAGATCCCTTGCGCCGTCTCGGGGCGGAGATAGACCGGCGTGCGCTTCTCGGCGGTGACCCCGAGGTCCGTCTCGAACATGAGGTTGAACCGGCGGATCGCGGTGAAGTCCTTCGCGCCGCAGTCGGGGCAGGGGACGCCGTGTTTTTCGAGGTAGGCCTCGAGCTCCTGTTCGCTCAAAGCGTCGGCCTTGAGGGAAGGATCATGCGCTTCCACGAGATGGTCGGCGCGATGGCGGGATTTGCAGTTCTTGCAATCGATCAAGGGGTCGTTGAAGTTCTCGACATGGCCGCTCGCTTCCCAGGTCTTGGGATTCATGAGGATGGCGGAGTCGATACCGACGATGAGCGGGTCTTCTTGTACGAAGCGCCGCCACCAGAGGTTCTTGATGTTCGTTTTCAGCTCCGTGCCCAGGGGGCCGTAGTCCCAGGTGTTGGCGAGACCGCCGTAGAGCTCGCTCCCTTGGAAGACGAAGCCGTAGTTCTTGGCATAGTTCACGAGCGCGTCCATGGTGATTTTCATGTCGTTTTCCTCCCGTCAAGCAGTGATTTCAAGACGCCCTTCGCCTTGCCCCGGTAATCGAAATGCATGGCGTAGAGCGCATCGGTGAGCTCCAACACGGTCTTCATGACCGCCCTGTCCGGCCCCTGGGGGCGGAAGGCGGCGAGGTCCGCGTAATAATAGTATTGCAAAAGCGCGGGGATTTCTTTTCCGTGATAGGTCCGCGTCGTATCCTTCGCGCAAGCGGCGCAGACGAGCGCCCCTTCGCGCGAGTCGTAAAGGAGGTCTTCGCGTTTTCGGCAAAGATGGCAGTCCTTGAGATGGACGCCGGCCCCGAGGAACCAGAGGAACTTCAACTCGAAGAGCGCCAGGAGTTCGAACGGGGCGTTCGTCTCTGCGAGTTTCGCAATGAAGCGCAGGAGAAAACCGAAAAGGCGTTCATGGTCGTCCTCGCCCACGTTCACATAGATCAGTTCGTTTACACACTGGAGCACGGTGGACTTGTCGAAGTCGTCCTTGATCGAGGGAAAATGGTCCAGAAGACGCGCTTCCTTCAAGGTGGGGAAATCCCCTTTCGAGAGGTCGGCCTCGATGAGCATCGAGGTCTGCGTCAGGTGTCGCAAGGGGCTTTCCATCTTCTTCGCCCCGCGGGCGATCATGCTTATCAAGCCCGTCGGGGTGTAGGCTTTGAGGATCTTGCCGTGGTCGCCGTAATCGATGGTCTTGAGGATATAGGCTCGCAAGGGTCATTCCTCCCGGTAGCCGAAGTCCTGCAAGCGGGAAGGGTTGTTGCGCCAGTCCTTGACGACCTTGCAGTGGAGGTCCAAGAAGATCTTCGTCCCGAGGAGGTC
>PUMR01000093.1 GCA_003551455.1 Mollicutes bacterium
CACCAGCAAAAAAGCCGTAAGTAAGGTGACGATATATGTCTGTAGACGTGGATTATGAGAAACTGATCGAGAACCTCGTGACCCCGCTGGTGATCCATCCCGAAGATGTCGAGGTCAAGAAACTGTCCGAAGATGAGGAAAGAATCGCGGTACAGGTGCTGGTGCACAGCGACGACCTGGGAAGGGTCATCGGCAAGAACGGGCGCATAGCGAACGCGATCCGGACGATAGCCTATGCGAGCGCTTCGAGGAACCACAAGAAGATCACCATCAACATTGACGCCTTCTGAGACCCCGCGCTCCCATCGCGGGGTTTTTGACGTCATTGTTTTTTTGTGTCTCTTGTCGAATATGACAAATGTCACTGTTGACTTCTTCAAGGCTTTGGTAAGATGTGGTCGAGATGATAGAAGCGATCGTCAGAATGGACCGCTCTCCAATGACCCTACCATAGTTATAGAAAGCGAGGTTGGAAGATGACCGACCTGGAAGTGAGAGACATCAAGAAGACTTTCCGTCTCTCCCGGAAACAAAGACGCATCGAACGTACCGATGAAAAGAAACGCGTCGCGGTGAAAGGGCTCTCCTTCACGGCGAGGCGGGGGGAAATCTATGGTCTGCTGGGGCCGAACGGGGCCGGCAAGACGACCACGCTCCGTTGTATCTCGACCCTCATCCGTCCCGACGAAGGCGACATTTTCATCGACGGCAAGAGTGTGTTGAAAGAGAGTCTCGAAGTCCGCAAGAACATCGCGTTCTTGACCACGGAACTGAAACTCGACGACTTCTTCACCCCCAACTATCTTTTCGACTATTTTTCCCGACTGCACGGAATCGACGAGAAGACGATGGAAAAGAGGAAAGCCGAGCAGTTCGAACGCTTCGGCATCGACAAGTTCGCCGAAGTGAAGGTCGCCGACCTCTCGAGCGGCATGAAACAAAAGACCTCGCTAGCCATCTCTTTGGTGCATGATCCCGATTTCATCATCTTCGACGAGCCGACGAACGGCCTCGATGTCCTGACGGCACGGACGGTGATCGAATATCTCCTCGAGATGCGCGATGCCGGGAAGGCCATCATCATCTCGACGCACATCCTCTCCGTCGTCGAGAAGATGTGCAACAGGGTCGGCATCATCATCGACGGAGAGCTGAAGGTCTCCGACAATCTGGACAAGGTCAAGGCCTTGGACGAGAACGGTGATCTCGAGGAAGTCTTTTTCCACCTGATGGAAGAAAGTGTAGGTGATCCGGCCCATGCGTAACATGCTCGTGATATTCAGGAAGGAACTCTTCCGGGTCCTCACCGACAAACGCCTCATCCTCACGGTGTTCATCTTGCCGGGCTTGAGCATCTTCGTCATCTACACGATTATGGGGACTTTGATAGAGGCACAGTTCACAGAGCCCGAGGACTATGAAACGAGTATCTATGGAGAGAATGTTCCCGAGGCAATCGTTCTCGCCCTCGACGAGACCATGAACTACCGGTTCATCGAAGAGGAGCTGACTCGCGACGAAATCGAGGAACGGGTCTTGGAAGAGGAAATCGACCTCGCCATCATCTTCGCGGAGGACTTTGAAGAAAGAATCGCCGAAAGAAACCAGGACCCTCCGGGCGTGACCGTCTTCTACAACCAGGGCAACCAGAGTTCGGCGAGTGCCCACTCGCGCTTTTCGGCGGTGATGGGCGCCTACCACGAATCCATCATCAAAGACCGCCTCGACGACCCCGCGGATTATCACCCCTACATCCTCGCCACCGAAAACATCGTCGACGAGAGGTCCATGGCGGCACAAGGATTCGCCATGCTTTTGCCGATGCTCATCGTCATCTTTCTTTTCGTCGGCGCCATGAGCATCGGGCCCGACGCCATCGCCGGCGAGAAGGAGAGGGGCACCATCGCCTCGCTCCTCGTCACCCCCACCAAACGTCGCGACATCGCCTTGGGCAAAGTGACGAGCTCGGCACTGCTCTCGCTCCTTTCCGCCCTTTCGGCTTTCATCGGCATCATCCTTTCTCTCCCGAGGCTGATGATGGCGGACGAAGCGATGCCGGACATCTCGATCTATGGGGCGCAGGAGTTCTTGGCGATATTCTTCCTGCTTGTCGTGACGGTCATCTTCATCGTCGGTCTCATCTCCATCATCAGCGCCTATGCGAAGACGATCAAGGAAGCCTCGATGTTGATCACGCCGTTCTATTTCATCGCGATGATCATCGGCATCATGAACTCGTTCGGCGCCGATGTGAATCACAACCCCCTGGTACATCTTCTTCCCATCTATGGACCGATCAACATGCTGTCGGGGATTCTCCTCTTCGACTACAGCCTCACGAACTTCTTCATCACCATCGCCGCGAACATAGGCTATACGGCCATCTTCGTCTTCATCCTGAACAAGATGTTCGACAACGAGAAAGTGATGTTCGCCCGTTAGAGGTGAGAACATGGAATACATCGTCGTGGGCACCATCCAGAACACCCATGGAGTGGACGGAACCTTGAAAGTCCGGACCGACAGCGATTTCAAGGATGAACGCTACAAAAAAGGCGTATCACTCTATGTCAACTGCCAGGGACGCCGCCGCAAGGTGACCGTCGAAAGACACCGCGAACACCAGGGCATGGACCTTCTCGATTTCGAGGAGTTCTCCTCTTTGGACGAAGTCGAGCATCTCAAGGGGGGGACTCTGGAAATCCCCGCCGAGGAAAGGCCGTCGCTTTCCGCCGACGAGTTCTATTACCAAGACCTCGCCGGGTGCGAAGTGATAGTCGCTTCCGAGCGGAAGGGCGTCGTAAAAGACGTTTTCGCGGTCCCGCAGGGAACGATGCTCAGGATTGCGAAGGAAGCGGGCGGGGAGGTTCTCGTCCCCTTTCTCAAGGTCTTTGTCAAAAAGGTCGACTTGGAAGCCAAAGAGATTTTCATCGAAGAAATCGAGGGATTGTTATGAGAATAGACATTCTGACGCTCTTTCCCGACATGGTCCGTCCCTTCTTCGAATACTCGATTCTCGGAAGGGCGAAACGGGACGGACACATCACGGTCGGCATCCATGATTTCCGCGAACACAGCGTCGACAAGCACAATACCGTCGATGCCACCCCCTACGGCGGCGGTGCGGGCATGGTGCTCCGAGTCGAGCCCGTCGTGAATGCGCTCCGGGCCGTGGATGAGGATCACACGGCTCTCCGCATCCTCATGACGCCCCAAGGGTTACCCCTCAATCAGGACCGGGTCCGGACCCTCGCCAAAAACAAGCACATCATCGTACTTTGCGGCCATTACGAGGGTTATGACGAGCGCATCCGCGACTATTTCGACGTCGAGATATCCATCGGCGACTATGTTCTGACGGGCGGCGAAGCCCCGGCGCTCGTCGTTTGCGATGCCATCGTCCGTTTGCTTCCGGGGGTGTTGAACGAGGCGTCTCCCGAGGAAGACTCCTTCAGCCGGGGACTGCTCGAATACCCCCACTACACCCGTCCCCGCGTTTTTGAAGGCAAAGCCGTCCCCGAGATCCTGCTTTCGGGTGATCATGCCAAGATTGAAGCCTGGCGCCGCGAGGAATCCTTGAAACGGACGAAAGAGCGACGCCCCGACCTCTACAGGAAGTATCTGGAAAAACGAAAAAACCGTTGAACACACCTTCGGGTTGTGCTATAATAATCGGCGCTGTTCAATGAATCTTGTTCCGCTGGAGGGTCCACTCCAAGAACAAAGATTGCCAAAAGGAGTGATTCCCACATGTCGCAAAACCTGATCAGCGATATCACCAAGGAACAAATCAAGGCCGATCTTCCCGATTTCCGTCCCGGCGACCGGGTGCGGGTCTCGGTGAAAATCAAGGAAGGCGCCCGTGAGCGGATCCAGGTCTTCGAAGGCCTCGTCATCAAACGCCAGGGCTCCGGTATCAGCGAAACATTCACCGTACGCAAGGTATCTTTCGGTATCGGTATCGAGAGGACCTTCCCCGTCCATTCCCCCGCCATCGCGAAAATCGATGTGGTGCGGAGAGGGAAAGTGCGCCGCGCAAAACTCCATTACATCCGCGGCCGCTCGGCCAGGGCGTCACGCATCAAGGAACGCCGATGAAAGAAAGCCTTCGTCCGAAGGCTTTTTTCATACGGGCACGGAATGCCTTCCAAAAGGCATGAAAGGGTTTGAAAACATTTTCATCCGTGCTATAATACCCTAAAGGAAGCAGGTGGTTGAATGGGCAAAGCTACAATCTATGATGTCGCAGGCAAGGCCCGTGTGTCTCTGGCCACGGTATCGAGGGCCATCAACAATCCCGAGAAGGTCAAGCCCGAAACCCGGGAGCGGGTCATCCGCGTCATCGAAGAGCTCGGCTACAAGCCCAACGCGTTCGCCAGAGGGCTCGCCAGCCGCAAATCCACGACGGTCGCCGTTCTCGTTCCCGACATGAGCCGCGCCTCCATCGCCGAGATGATGAACGGCATCGCCGATATCGCCCGTGTGTACAAATACTCGATCCTCCTCTACATCCTCGACAACGAAGAATCCTCCGAGGAGGAGATTCTCAAGGAGATCATCGCCGCCCAGGTCGATGGCATCCTCTATTTGAACGACGAGATCACCCCGAAACAATACGATTTCCTCATGACCATCAAGAACGAGCACCAGATTCCCATCGTGCTCACCAACACCATGTATCATGAATCGGACGAGATTCCGAGCGTTTCCATCGATTATGAGAAAGCCGGCTATGAGATCACCAAGAAACTCATCGAAGAAGGCCGAAAGAGCATCTATATGGTTTCAACGGTGCGCAAATACATGGTCAACGACCTCAAAGAGAAAGGCTATCTCAGAGCCATGGAGGAACACGGCCTCGAAACCAGGATCATGCGCACGAGCGGCAGGATTTCGGTGAACACCGAACATTTCAACGAATACTTCCAGAGCCAGAAAGTCGACGGTGTCATCGCCGTGCGCGACTCCATCGCCGTCAGTTTCATCAACGTCGCCTTCAATAACGATGTCACCGTGCCCGACGACGTCAGCGTGTGCGGTTTCCAAAACACCAAATACGCCCGTCTGTCGCGGCCGAATCTGACCTGTGTCGATGTGCCGATCTATGATATCGGCGCCGTCTCGATGCGGGTGCTCACCAAACTCATGAACCAAGAAGGAATCGAGAACCCCAAAGTCATGCTCGATCACGGGATCGTCTCCCGCGAGACGACACGATAATCCATAAAGACTGTGAACAAGCGAAGTAGCGGCATCCCTTCCAAAGAGACCCGGTGGCCGGTGCGAACCGGGGGAGGAAGTCGCGAAATACACTTGGGAGTCGCCATTGCCAAACAATGGCCGGCGGGACCGTTATCCCCTTCGAGTGTTAGTGAAAACTAGAACAAAGGTGGTACCGCGGAAGTCTTCCGTCCTTTGAAAGGGCCACCTTTTTGTACTATCCTAGGAGGAATGAACATGGATGTCATCAAGGATCTCGAGTACCGCGGACTCTTGCAAGACGTCACCGACGAGAGCATCAGCGACCATCTCGAAAAGAACGAGGTCGTCTTCTATCTCGGGGCCGACCCGAGCGACAGCTCCTTGCATGTGGGTCACCTCGTCCCCTACATGATCGCGAAACGACTCACCGCGGCCGGACACAGACCCGTCATGGTCATCGGCGGCGGTACCGGTCTCATCGGCGATCCGAGCGGCCGTGAGAGCGAGCGGAAGCTCCTCACGCTCGCAGAGACGATGGAGAACGCGAAATCTCTGGAACGACAGGTCGCCAGGATCATCCCCGAGGCCGAAATCGTCAACAACCACGATTGGCTCAAAAATTACGACATGGTCACCTTCCTGCGTGATGTCGGCAAACACTTCAACATCAACACGATGATGGCGAAAGAGAGCGTCAAGAACCGTCTCGAAACCGGCATCAGTTTCACAGAGTTCTCCTATCAGATCATCCAGGCGATCGATTTCCACGAGCTTTTCCGCCGCAAAGGCTGCACCCTGCAGATCGGCGGCAGCGACCAATGGGGCAACATCACCGCCGGCCTCGACTACATCCGTCGCCGCGAAGGGGCGGACAAGGAGGTCTACGGCCTTGTGGCACCGCTCGTGACCAAAAAGGACGGCACGAAGTTCGGCAAGACCGGCACCGAGACCGTCTGGCTCGACCCGGAAAGGACTTCCCCCTATGCTTTCTACCAATACTGGATCAATTTAGAGGACGACGAGGCGCTGATACGTCTCCGGCAGTTCACATCGCTCTCCAATGAAGAAATCGAAGACATCACCGCGAAAATGGCAGAGAGCCCGCACTTGCGTCACGCGCAAAAACGCCTCGCCCGGGAGGTCACCCGTCTCATCCACAAAGACGAGGGTGTCGATGTCGCCGAACGGATCACCGCCGCCCTTTTCGGGGGTGACATCACCCGGCTTTCCGCCCGAGAGATCGCCATGGGTCTGGAAAACGTCCCCCATGCGGAGACGGATGCGCCGCTGCCGCTTGTGGAGGCATTGATCGCGACGGGCCTCGCCCCTTCGAAACGGGAGGCGCGTACCCTCATCAAACAGAAGGCCGTGAGCGTGAACGGCGAGAAGGTCACCGACACGGAGACCGTGCTCAAGAGCGACAGTGCCATCGAAGGCGTCTATCATGTATTACGGCGGGGCAAGAAGCACTATGGTCTCTTGCGGCACGCGGGTTGACATAAAAAATTCCGTCCGGGACTTCCCTCGTCCCGGACGGATTTTTTTCGGCCATATCAAAGTTCGTGAATAGTCGTCAACACTCTTCGACGTGGGAACGGGCCATCTGGTAGATGGTCTTGACATGGAGGTCTTTCAGGGCGTAGATCACCTTTTTTCCGCTTCTGCGCCTGCGGACGACGTTCTCGTCGCGTAGGAGCCTGAGTTGATGCGAGACCGTGGACTGTTGCATCTCGAGTTTCTCGCAAATGTCCTGGACACAGTATTCGCCGTCCATGAGCAAATCGATGATCCTTAGTCTCGTCTCGTCGCTGAAAATCTTGAAAAGCCGTACCGTGTCACGCAAATTTTCTCTTTCGGTCACGTATGAGCCATCTCCTTCCATACACGAGTCTGAGCGCGTTCATGACGGCGATGAGGGTGATGCCGACATCCGCGAATATCGCCATGAGCATGTTCGTGGCGCCGAAGCCGGCCAGGGTGAGGAAAGTTAACTTCACACCCAGAGAGAGCACGATGTTCTGATAGACGATGATACGGGTCTTTCGCGAGAGCTTGAAGGCCTTCTGCAATAGGGTGAGGTCGTTGTTCATGATGATGACGTCGGCGACGTCGATGGCGAGTTCGCTGCCCTCTCCCATGGCGATGCCGATGTCGGCACTGCGGATGAGCGGGGCGTCGTTGATGCCGTCGCCGATATACATCTTCGCTCCCCGGGAGGGGAGTTTCTCGAACACTTCGATCTTGTCGGCGGGAAGGAGACTGTGGGCATAGTCGATGCCGCCGACATCGTAGGCGACCTCGCTGGCGGTGGCTTCGTTGTCGCCGGTGAGCATGGTCACCCTCGCTTTCCGTTTGAGGCTTCTCATGACCACGGCCGCATCTTCGCGCACTTTGTCCTTGACGACCACACGCCCGATGTATTCACCGTTCTTCGCGATGAAGACGTTCGTGCCGGCGGTGTCCTTCTTGTCGATGGTGCGGA
>PUMR01000023.1 GCA_003551455.1 Mollicutes bacterium
ATACTGCCGACTTCGGCCTCGACGCTGACACCTTTCTCCTTGGCTTCGGCCACGACCGCTTTCGTCTTGTCGATATTTTCATCGATGGGATAATGGGAGCCGTCGAACATGACACTCGAAAAGCCGATGTCGATGCATTCCATGGCCGCCTCGTACGAGCCGTGGTCGAGATGGAGCGCCACCGGAACGGTGATTCCCAGAGAATCCTTCATCGCCGCGACCATCGCATGAACGGTCCGGAAACCGCCCATATAGCGTCCCGCCCCCTCGCTCACACCGAGAATGACGGGGGATGCCATCTCTTCGGCCGCCGTGAGGACGGCTTTCGTCCACTCGAGGTTGTTGATGTTGAACTGTCCGACCGCATAGCCTTCTCGCCGGGCCTTTTTCAACATTTCTTCCGCAGATACCAACATAATCAAATCCTCCTGTAAAGGAATTCAGCCATGCCCATTATATACCAGATGCCCATGAAGGGCAATTGGTAATCCGTGACCATAGAAAAAGGCCGCTTCCATTCTCTGCCGGAAGCGGCCTTTCGGGATGATCAATTGCCGGAGATCTGCATGTTGTCGATGCGCAATGTGGGACTGCCGATATAGGAGAAGTTGAAACGGAGATCGTCGAAGACCTCGGTGACATTCTTGAGCAAATCCAGATAGTTGCCGCTCACGGTGATGAGGGAGACGGGTTGGACAATCTCACCGTTTTCCACATAATATCCCGTGGCTTGCAAGCTGAAGTCGCCGCTCACGAAGTTGGTTCCCGAATGCAATCCCTGCAAGTCGGTGATGTAGAGGCCTTTGTCCATGTTCGCAAGGGCTTTTTCGGCTTTCGCTTCTTTGGGAACGATATAGAGGTTCGTCGGCCGGATGGTATCGCCGAAACTGTTCGCCGTGGATGTGGTGTCGTCCTTCTTCGCGGTCTTGAGGTCGTAGAGGTAGGTCTTGAGGTTCCCCTCCTCGACAACCGTCTTCTTCGCAGTGGCGACACCTTCATCATCGAATGTCGCACTCTTCGTGCTCTTTTCCCGGAAAGGGTCGTCGATGATCGTGATGTTCTTACCGCCGACGTCTTTTCCAACAGCTCCCCGGAGTTTCGAGAGGCCTTTCTGGACGTATTCGGCATTGAACATGTTCACATAGGCCTGCAAGAGGTTCGCGCTCGCCCGGTTCTCCAGAAGGATGTCGTATTTCCCGCTTTTCACGGCCTTGGCGCCAAGGAGGCTCAGGCCGCGGTTCACAGCCTTGTCGGCCAGAGCTTCGAGGTCGAAGTCTCCCGCATCGTCGCTTTGGATGTATTCGAGAGCCGAACGGGAATCATCGTCTTCACGTACGACCACCTCGGCGACAATCATGCCGCTGTGCACGGTGCGTTCAAGATCGAGCCCCTTGGAATTCTTCAAGAGGACCGTCTTCTTCGCTTCAGCATAGAAGGCCTCGGAGATGGACACCCTTTCGTCTTTCGCACGAACGAGTTTTTCCAGTTCGAATGTCAGATTCTTCTTGTCTTCCACCGACATCTCGGCAAGTCTCGCTTCACCAAGACCTTCGATTTCGGGATATTCCTTGTCGCCTTCATAGATGAAGACCTCGTCTTCACTCTCGACGACTTTGGCGCTGTCGATGATGGCATCAACCCATTCGTCCGTTTCACGCAAATCCAGGCTCTCTGTGGTCATTTTCCCCATCTTGCCGTCATAGATGCCTTTGATCGTCAAACGGGCCGTGTCGGCGATTTTGTGCTTGTCCAGCTCTCCTTTGAAAACATCGAACTCGATCTCTTCGAGTTTTTCCACGTGGACCTGGACAGCTTCGATTCCTTTGTCTTGCGCTTTTTTGAACAACGGTTGGAAATCCATTCTTCATTTCCCCTTTCTTCCACCGACGGTCATATGTGAGACGCGGATGGTCGGCTGACCCACATCCGCGGGTACGGCGCCCGAAAGCGAGCCGCACATACCCTGAGCGGTAAGCAGGTTGTCTCCGACCATGTCGATCCTCTTCAGCGCGTCTTTTCCGGTGCCGACAAGGGTGGCTCCCTTGACGGCCTCGGCAATCTTTCCGTCGCGAATCATGTAGCCTTCCATCACGGCGAAATTGAAATCGCCGGTCGAAGGATTGACGCTGCCGCCGCCCATTTTCTTGGCATAAAGGCCGTGATCCGTGGCGGCGATGATCTCATCGAACGTCGACTCCCCGTTGTCGATGTAGGTGTTGCTCATGCGGGAGGTGGGGGCGAAACGGTAAGATTGGCGCCTCGAAGAATGCGTGGACTCTTCGTTCATCCGCTTCCCGTTCAGATAGTCTACCAGATAGCTTTTCAGTTGGCCGTCCTCGATGAGAACCCGACGTTTCTGGGGTCGGCCTTCATCATCGAAATTGGCACTTCCCCAAGCATTTTCGATAGTGCCGTCATCAATGGCGGTGACCAATTCGCTCCCGATCTTCTCGCCCTTCTTGCCGGAGAAGACACTGGCGTTCTTGGCGACGGATGTCGCTTCCAGGCTGTGGCCGCAGGCCTCATGGAAGATGACGCCGCCAAAGCCGTTGTCGATGACGACGGGCATGGTGGCGCTCGGACACTCCTCGGCACGAAGCATCGTCACGGCGATGCGAGCGGCCTCTTTGGCGACCTCTTCGACGTCGATTTCATCATAGAATTCAAAACCGCACGCTTTCCCGGGACCATTGGAACCGCTTTGCATATCCTTCTCGTCTTTCGCCACGGCATTGACGCCGAAGCGGGTCCGGCCCCTCTCTTCGGTCACATAGATGTCCTCGCTCGAAGCGATCCAGACTTCCTGCATGGTGTCCATGTAGTTGATGTTGACCTGGCTGATGTCTTCGCTGTAGTCGCGGGCGGCCTTGTCGGCGCGTTGCATGAGGCCGACCTTGTCCTTGATGTCGATCCGGTCGAACGGCTTTTCAATCTTGTGTTTCTTGCCGCATATCATCTCTCCGAGGACGATCCGTTCCCGGACGCGTTCCCCTTTGAACGACGAAGACAAGTCCCTCGCCAGGGAAAGAAGACTCTTTTCGTCGGTGTTGTTGGTGTAGCCATAGACACTCCGGTGTCCTTCGGCCACGCGGATGCCGACGCCGGAAATACGTCTGTTGACAGCATCTTGGACGGCGTTCGACTGCATGGTGATCGTGGTCTGCTTGGTGCGTTCGACGAACACCTCCGCAAAATCGGCCCGGCTTTCCAACGCGGTGTTGATGATCCGTTCGAGCAATTCCTTTTGCAACATGGTTTCCCTCCTTGAGCTCGTAAGCGTTCACATGACACACATGGCCATTATAACACAAAGCAAGCTCCCTGCTGAAGACATGTCCAAAAAAACCCGCCATTTTGGCGGGTTTTGGGTCAATCTTTGTCGTATTCGTCTTCGTATTGGTCCATGATGTCGTGATATTCCTCTTCGTCGAAGTCTTCTTCGTATTCTTCTTCCTCCATGTTGTCTTCGAGGTGTTCGGGTTCTTTCTCCTCGAGGACTTCGACTTCTTCTTCGGGAACGGCCGTCTCTTTCTCGGTGATTTCCTCGAGCTCTTCCTTTTTCACAATTTCTTCCTCGGCCTCTTCGGCGGCGCGTTCTTCGGCTGCCGCAGCTTCCTCTTCAGCCCGGATTCTTTCTTCTTTTTCAAGTCTTTCTTGTTCCGCCTGCGCCTTTTCCTCTTCCTGTTGGCGTTTCTCGAGCATCTCCTGGTGTCTCTTCTCTTTATCCGCCTGTTCGGCCAGGCGTTTGTCGAGCTCTTCATTCTGCACTTCTTTGTATTCGTTGTAATAGGAGCCGTCCTTGGTCCAAAGATCGACTTTCTGGCGCGCTTTCAAGTCCCATGTGTTGGATCCGGTGTAGACGAACTTGGCACTGCCGACGATCTGCGCGTAGAATTCGTTCAATTCGTCGGCCTTGTCGGCTGCATCCTCATCCTTGGTTTTCAGGACTTGGTCAAAAAGCTCATAGAAATCCATGGGCTCTTTATGATCGCGCAAGATTTCCTCGGCGATGGTTATATAGCTTCTCTCTTCGTTTTCCATGACGGTCCTCCTATCGGTCCTCTTGTTCGTAGTGCAGTTCGATCTCGGCATGATGGACGGGCTGGCCGGATTGTTTCAGGGTGTAGACGATGTGAATCCTCTCTTGGTCCATCGTGAGTTCGTGGGTCTCCACATCGAAAACCATGGTTCCGTCCCGGATGTGGTATTCGCCTTTATGGAGTTTGCCCTTCTCGAATGTGAAATCCAAGTCGTTATCGCCTTCCCGACGATAATCGAGCGCTTTCTCGCCCATTTCGAGAGTATGTTTGTCGCCGTTGTCATCGGTGAAGTCCATGCGCTCGTTCCGGAGGGTTCCTTCGGTCCGGAAACGGTCGACACGGTTCCCTCCCCGAAGAGTGAAATCGATACGGATTCCGCTCAAATAACCACCTTGCTTCGTTTTTTTCTAATGCGCCTATGTATTATATACCATGTACTATTTTCTTGCAAGTGCGACAATTCCCGGCGTAAAACGGCCCGGATAAGCCCGTCAGGATGCACTTCTTTTGTATCTTGCGGCCAATTCGTCCAATGCCTCGAGAAGTTCCTTGGCCCGGTCCCATGTTCCGAGGTTGGCTCCGGAGGCGAGTTTGTGTCCGCCGCCGTCGAAACGGTTCGCGACCTCGTTCACGGCGGGGCCTTTGCTGCGGATGCGGGCCCGGACCTCTTTCTCCTCGTATTCGGCCAAGAGTGTCCACACGGGGCAGTCCTCGAAGACGCCGAGCTCGTTCACGAGGCTTGCGGCCTCTTCCAGGGTGACACCGTATTCCTCGATGAGTTCATGGGTGATCTCGATGTAGGCCACGCCGTTTTCCGTCTTTTTATAGTTTTGCAGCACGTATCCCTTGAAGCGGGTGAGTTCTTCGCTTCTTACATCCAGATTCAAGAAGATTTCCTCGGTCTCCAAGCCCATGTCATAAAGGACGGCGATGGCCCGGAAGGTATCCCCGTCGACGCCGGGATACTTGAATCTTCCCGTATCGGTGAGGGTTCCGGTATAGAGGGCTTTCATACCCTTTTGAGTAAGTTTGTATGTATCTTGATGCAATGCGAAGAGATCGAGGATGATGAGCGTTGTCGCCGGTCTTTCGGTGTCGACATACTCGATGTCTCCGAAAGAGTCGACGAGGATGTGATGGTCGATCTTGATCAAGAAATCACCTTGGTCATACCGTTGGTCGGCGATCCTGTCCGGGTTCGCCGTGTCGACGGCGATGACGAGCGATCCTTTAAAGGCGGAATCGGAAACTTCGTCGGTACGGCCGAGGAATTTGACATACTCGGCTTCCTCGCCGCTGACCAGGACCTCCTTCTTCGGATAAGTGGTCTCGATCATGTCTTTCAGACCGAAAGCCGCCCCCATGCAGTCCCCGTCGGGACGGGCGTGGGGGAGAATGATGATCCGCTCGTATTCGCGGATCTTTTCGTGTATACGTTGCAGCTTCTCCTTATCCATCTTCTTCCATCCTTTCGAAGCGTGCGTCGAGATCGGCCAGTATCCGGTCGGTCATCTCCCAGGAATCGACCGTGCATCCGCAAGCCAGATCATGGCCGCCGCCGCCGTATTTCTTGGCGATATCCACGACAGGTACGGATTTGCTCCGGAGTTCGCATTGGATCATGCCGTCGTCGTCTTCTGTGAAATTCGCCCAGGCGGGAATGCCCTTGATGCCGGCCATCTGGTTCACCATACCCCGACTCACGGTGAACGTCGAGACCCGGAAGCGCGATTTCAAGTCGCGGGCGTTCTTCATATAGGCGACACGGTTGGATGTCGTTTTGAAGTGGTTGATGAAATATCCTTTCAGTCGTTTCAGATTCAGATCCTCGTCGTAGAGGGAATCGTAGACTTCCTGCACCCGGGCTCCTTGATCACAGAGATAGGCGGCCATGCGGAAAGCGAAGGCGTCGGTGGAAGGATAGAGGAATCTGCCGCTGTCGGTGACGAGACCGGCGAAAAGGCAGGTCGCCGCGTCCGCACTCACATAGAGATCGTGTTTGCTGCACATCTCGGCGATGATGAGTGTTGTGGCGATGTAATCGGAACGAGACACGAACAGGTCGGCAAAATCGGTGTCGTTCTTGTGATGGTCGATGACGATGGTCTCTTGCGCCAAACGGAAGCGCTCATCGCTCACACGAGCCGCCTGAGCGACATCGAGCACGATGGCGAGTGCCCCCTCGAATGCCGAATCGGGAATCTTGTCCATGTCTCCCAAAAAGTCGAAAACGGTCATGTCTCCGACAACGTGGACATTCTTGCCCGGATAGTTGTCTTCGATGATTTTTTTGAGTCCGATCTGCGAACCGAGGGCGTCGAGGTCGGGCTGGATGTGTCTGTGGATGATGATGGTGTCGTATGCTTGTATCTTGTCCAAAATTTTCCGATACATCGTTGTCCACTCCTCTTGTCAAAGTTCTTGTTGGCCGAGCTCCTCATTTCCCGACATCAGTCGGGCCACCGGATGGGATGAGGGGCGTCGTTCTCATAGTCCCAATAATAATCGCGAAGCGTATCGCTGTGCATGCCCCGTTCCTCTTCCTTGGCCATGGCTTCGGCGAAATGCATCCATTCATTGTATTTCATGCCGTCATAGACGGTCACATCCGTCTCGCCGGCGCCAAACTCGTAGGCGACGACACCGAGACCCTGACGGACGATCTTGTAGTTCAGGAGTTTGAACTCCTCGTCATCCGGCATCCGCACCCATATCCAGGCCAAGAGGCGGCCATAGTGTCCGAGGAGATTGTCGCCAGGGTCCGTCTGCAAGACGATCTCCTCGGCGCGGGCCAAGACGTCGCAGACATATTGCGTGGCGGGTTGTCCCCATTCCTCGCGGCCGTCGGGCGGCCAGGTCTCGGGGGTGTCCAGATTGAGATAACGGGTACTGGGTGTTCCCGACTCGATGCGCGCATAGATTTCCGGCGGATAGGTGAAGACGCTCGTGTCCCCGTCGATGCAGCCGCCGCGGTTTTCCACCCAGCGTCCTTCTTCGTAGGTCACATGGAAAGCGCCCCCGCCGCCTTTGTAGCGGCCGGCCCCTTCGTCGTAGGTGAAATAGTCCATGTCGAAGAAGGCCGCATCCAGATAGGGACCGTCATAGGGAATGTCCGCGGGTTCGAAGTAGATGACGTCTTCATCGAGTGTCGCACTGATGTGGACGGTCACATAGGTTCCCCTTTGCACTTTGTCTCCCGGGGAAAGATTCCGGCCGTATTCCACGAACTGGTTGGATTTTTCCATCTCGATGTGTTGACGAACGAGGAAGTTCACCTGCAGACCTCGATCTTCGAGAATCGTCTTGATTTCGGCTTCCGTCAATCCTTCCAGATCGGGAAGTCGGACCTCCCTCTGACAAGCGGCAAGGGTGAACAAAAGCAAGAAAAGCGTTATGACAAGGGCTTTCTTCATAATCTGAGCCACCTCATCCAATCAACATTTAAGGATAACATATTTTCCGAAAAAATACAGCACGTTGACGGATAATGGTGGTGTAAAATCGTCTTGGAAAAGTGATACAAAAAGGAGTAAGCCCCTCTGGTATAATGAGAGTCAGCAGAACCTCAAACCAGAAGGAGCTTACCCATGGACATGATAACACAAAACC
>PUMR01000074.1 GCA_003551455.1 Mollicutes bacterium
ATCGGTGAAAAGGACGACAAGGCGACCCTCTTCGTCAATTTCCAATCCGGCGATACCCGTCTTATCTTCCGGCTCGGGAAGTTGCAGGGTCGCTTCCGAACCGTCCGTGTAGATGATGGTGACCTCCCCGTTCATCGTGGTGATCTCCTCCACGGTGATATCTTCCCTGCCGCAAGAGGAGAGGGTGTGCATCGCAAACACGAGTACGAGCGCGATGACCAGTTTCCGCAACAATTCCATGATTGGTACCTCCCATTTGTTGAGGTTTTCACATATGCGGTACTCCATCGGTGATAAACCTAGTAATCATTATACTATCCGCGAGACACTTTGCAAACCGTATGAAGGGTCTCCTTCTTGATTGTGGCTCTATGATGGAAAGGATCCGAAAAGGCTTGGGCCGCTTGAAAGGATTTTACATGCATGAGGGAGTCCCTCAGATTTTCATCATCAGCAGGGTTGACATCGCTCATATTGGGAAAAGAGAACTCTTATAAACAACGGATGGATTGCGAAGATTGTGGCTAAAATTTTGAGGAGTACATATAATACTATAATTTAAAATATAATATCCTTAATGTGATAAGTAGTCTTATTTGAATCGTTTCCCCAGCATTTCGGGTCATAAGTCAAGATGTATCTATTATAAGCTGTCTCGGCATGAAGCCGGTCGACCGATGGGAGCTCCGGGGTCCGAACAAATCTGTCGACGTCCTCACCATATGAAAGCGATCGCTCAGCGAGGGGCTTTAAAGATACTGTTTCTGTGTTCTCCCCCCTCGTCTTGTTTTTCGCATGCGGCACGTGTTCCCATAATTATTTGCGCAATCATGGTGCTTTCATGTATAATGAGGTAGCGAACAAATGTGCGTACTCGCATATGACAAGATGTTCCGACCCCACAATTTGCAAAACGGGTGGTATTGCATGCAGCATTTTCGAAAAAGGATCACCATCTGGAATTACATCCGCATATTCCTCTCCGCGTTCATCGCGCTCTTGATACTCGGAATCACTTCACAAACGGCGGGTTGGCCGTCGGAGAGTTTCACGGACGCTGTCCGGGAGTTCTGGTTTGTGCCCGTGTTCATGGTCCTCTTCATGGTCTTCTATCATCTTTCCCGAAGAATTTTCGACCGCAACTACGGTGAGCAGGATGAGGCCCAGGACTACTTGGTCCACATGTCGAAAAAGGTCCGCCGGGACCTCAAGTTCGGAAAAGAAGAGTTCCAGAAGCTCCGTGAGGATGAAACGTTCCAACAGTTCTTCCAGGAGGCCTATGAAATCTTCCAGCAGGGCGAGACCCCCGATTTGAACTATCGGACGCTCAACACCCGGTTCGAGGAATCCGATTTCGCTTATGAACCCGCCCGACTGATCATCGAGGAGACCAAAGAGCTACGCAGGAAATACAAAAAGGACAAAAAGCCCTCCGATTCATAAGGCGGACCTGCACCTCATGCCCCTCAACGTGCATTTGATGTCCTTGGGTCGCCCTCTCAAGCCCAACCATGCGGAAACGGGGGAAGACATGACCTATTAAGGCCGTTTCCGTCGTCGTCACTCCAAGAGAAACGTTTAGCGGACAAAACGACTCGGCCATTAATACCAATCGACACCTTTACCGAGCGGAGCCGGTGGTGTATAATATGAAGAGGGCAACTCCTCTTGGACCCTTTCCGCAAGGTACACACCCCGAATTCCGAGGTTGAAAAAAATCCGCCATCATGTATAATAATATGTAGCCATGGCCTGACCCATGGTATGAAGTGTAACACCCAAAGGCGCCGAACCGTCCACCGGAGGCGCGGCCCCTTACCGCAGGGCGAAAGGACCGCCCGGCGAACATGAAATGTGATATGTGGTCTCCAAGCGGGATATTTGACATAAAGACGGATACCCGCGCGGAGTGCATATAAAAACTAAAAAAGGAGAGAAATTGGATGAAAAAAGGATTACTAGTACTGTTGTCCGTCTTCATGCTGGTTGTCGTTACAGCATGTAGAGAAGATCCGGATCCCGAATCCATAACCTTGGATCCGGCCGAAGTGACGGTCGGTATCGATGAAACAGTCACCGTCACCGCAACAGTCGAGCCCGAAGACGCTGACCAGGACGTAACCTGGGAAAGCGCCGATACGACGGTAGCCACCGTGGTTGACGGCGAAATCACCGGCGTCGCTATCGGGACAACAACCATCACGGTCACATCACTCGAAGATGAAACTGTGACCGCGTCCTTGTCCGTGGAAGTCACACCCCCCGCCGCGGAAATGACCATCGAGGATGTATGGGCGCTTGATGATGGCGACGATGCAGACACCATCGGCACCATAACCGCCATCACCGACCACCGCACATTCTTCATCGAGGACGACACCCGTGCCATCGCCGTCTATGACGGAGAAGAGGACTACATCGGCGATCTGAACGTCGGTGACCTGGTCCGCGTCCAAGGCGAACGCGACGGCTGGAGCCTCGGCTGGTGGGACAGCGACTACAACCTCGAGCAGATTGGCTCCCTCACGGACGTCACTGTCTACTTGTCCGACCAAGACCTGCCCGGCATCGTTGACATCCAGGATGTCGACTGGGGAGACGAAGATGCCATGATCGACTACCAGGGGCATCGTGTCAGCGCCACCGGCCTCGTCGTGACCGGCGTGGGTGAAGATGAACACGGCAACATCAACTTCGATGTCACCCATCCCGACACCGCAGAAGAGGTCCGCATCCGCTATGACAGCCGTCTGCCTGACAGCGAAGCTGCCGCGGCCCACCTCTTGACTTTCGAGGAAGGCGATCTCGTCGACCTCGTGGGTATCACTCTCGGTTGGTTCGACGGCCCGCAATTCCTCTACTCTGATGCCACTCAGGTCGTCGAGAGTGACGAGGAACTCGCAGTCAGCATCGACAACCTCCCCGACGAGGACGTATTCATCCTCCCCGGTGAGACTTATCAACTCGAGCCGACCATCGTACCTCCCTTCGCACCCGACGGCTTCACTTTTGAAAGCGACGACGAAGACAAACTGACCGTTGACGAAAACGGTCTCGTCACCGCCGTAGAAGCCGGCGCCGTAACCGTCACCGTGACTTCCGTTTATGACACCGATGTCTATGTCGAGGTCGTATTCGAAGTCTCCGAACGGATGCCCGCCACCATCACAGGCCCCGATAGTTTCTTCTGGCCCAAAGGCGACGCATTCGACGTAGACGACGTCCTGCTCTTTGTCACCGCCGAGGACGACGTTGACGGCGACATCACCGACGAAGTGGAAATCTATGATGACGGCGGTTTCGACTATGAAACCGAAGCCGACTACGAAGTCGTACTCAAGGTCGAGAACACCTTCGGACTCGAAACCTACTTCACCGTCACCATCCGGGTCCAAGAAGGAGCACCGGACCTCGTTGAAGGCATCACCGGTCCGATCGACCTCGGTCTGGTCCAGGAACTTCCCTTAGGCTATGAAGAAGAGGAAGAAGGCATGATCACTTGGGCCATCAGCCCGGGCTTCATTCCTCAAGACGTGACCTTCGAGGACTATGACGAAGACGTTCTCACCGTCGACGAAAACGGCCTCATCACGACCGTGGGTGTCGGTGAAACGACCATCAACATCGTATCCGTCTACGAACCCTCGATCTACTTCCCCTTCCATGTCGAAGTCGTCGAACCCGCACTTGCCGCACTAGACATGGAACTCATCCTGTCAGAAACCGGCTCCGTGACCAAAGCCATCACTCCGGATCTCGCTGCCGGCGAATACACCTTCGAATTCTCCATCGATGACGACACCATCGCCGAAGTCGATGCCGAAGGCAATGTCACCGCCTACAACATCGGCACGGCCGAAATCACCGTGACCGCGAAATCCGACGACTACCCCGATCTTACCACGACTCTCGATGTCACAGTGGTCGAACCCGAGATTCACGCACCCGAAGCAGTCGGCATCACGCTCTACATGGATTGGTACGCTGAACAACAAGCAGACGATGATCCTGTCGACCTCTATCCCGACACCAAGTCCCAACTCAGCTGGACCGTCGGTTATGAAGGCTTCTGGGCACAAGGCGTGACCTTCGAATCTGACGACGAAGACGTAGTCACCGTCGACAAGAACGGCATGCTCACCGCCCACGAAGTAGGCTCGGCGACCATCACCATCACCTCCAAGTACAAACACTTGAGCGATGTCAGCACCACTGTCGAAGTCGAAGTCGTGAACCCCGTACCGAGGATCACCCTCCCCGGTCGTATCCAGGTTCTCGCCGGTGAAGAGACCATCGAGTCTCTGCTCGACATGGCTGTCGCTTACGACTATGTTGACGGCGACATCACCGACGATATCACTGTTGTCGACGACGACGGTTTCGAAACCGATGTCTTCGGCGATTACGAAATCCAGCTCGAAGTAACCAACAGCCTTGGGGAAACAACAACCGTCATATTCCACGTCGGTGTTGTTGAAGAGAACCCCACCACCTTCCCCTCCGGCTATTTCAACTTCCGTCTCGCCACGAGCGATATGCGCCACGCCCTCTTCGCTTATGCGGAACGCTACCTCATGGAGACCATGTATGGCGGCATCCCCGTATTCGCGAACGCAGGCTTCAACATGTACTCTCACCGTCTTGAACTGCCTGTCGACGATTACATCCCCGTCATGGGCTATGGCACATCCTTCGCTGATATGAGCGAAGACGACTCCACCGTCATCATGGACCATGGTGATTACGGAAACGTGGATGAATACACCTATCGTGGACGTCTCGGACAGAACCCCTCCACCCTGCATCAATGGATCTATGACGACGCGACGAGCTCCGATGTCATCACCATCTTCATGGATGCCCTCTATGCTTTCGTCTTCAATGAGGACAAGACCGGTTACGAGGTCGTACCCTCTATGGCTGCCGATGATCCCGATCCGCAGAACCTCGAAACCCTCGACACCGGCCGTGAGGTCGCGACTATCTGGCAAATCGAAATTCGCGACGATCTCAAATGGTCGTTCCATGAGGATCTCCAAGACCAAGGCTACACCGAGGAAATCACTGCGCAAGACTTCGTGGACACCTACAAACTTGCCCTCGACCAAGGCTGGTTCCGGGCGATCGCCGGCGGTGGCGACTTCACCTCCACCCCGCAAGAGATCGTCAACGCTCAAGCCTACTACGATGACGAGGTCGAATGGGAAGACGTCGGTATCAACCTCATCGACGAATATACCATCGAGTTCGAATTCGTGAATCCGATGGGCGACTGGGATGTCCGCTACTGGCTCAGCTCCTTCGTCATGACCCCGATCCATCTCGAGCTCTACGACGATGTCGGCGACCAATACGGCACGAGCGAAGATACCGTCGCCGCCCATGGTCCCTATGTCATGACCTATTATGAGCCCGACTCCATCATCCGCTACGAAGCGAACCCGAACTACCACGCGCCTGAAAGATACAACTTCACCCACAGGACTTGGCGGATCATCGAAGATGCGGAAATCGCCTTCGAAGAATTCCTCCATGGAACCCTCGAAGCAGCAGGCGTACCCGGTGCTCGTTATGAGCAGTTCCAGCATGACCCGAGAATCCGTCACGTACCCGGTGCGACCACCTTCCGCATCATGATCAACGGCCTCGGCACGGTGGAAAAACAGACAGAACGCTTCCCCAACAGCACCTGGAACCCCGAGCCGCTCCTCGCCAATGACGACTTCAAGCTGGCCATGTTCTATGCTATTGACCGTGACGAGCTCACCAGCGAAGTTATGGTCACGAGCGAGCCCAACATGTACTACTTCAGCGAAGCCTACATGGTCGAGCCTGAAGAAGGTGTCGCCTTCCGTCACCACGCGTGGGGCGACTGGGTAGGCGAAGGTCTGGGCCGCGACACACATGGTTATGTACCCGACAGGGCAACAGCTCTTTGGGAAGACGCCATCAGCGACCTGATCGAAGCTGGCGACTATGATGCTGGCACTGCCGGCGACCCGACTGTCATCAACCTGATGCTGAATGTCTTCTCCGGAAGCGAATCGCAACTCGCATTCGGTGAATACATCAAGGACACCTTCGAAGATATCTTCGTCTCTGATGACCATCATATCAAGGTTGAAGTCGAGGTCAGACCGAGACCGTTCCCCGACATCTACTACAACTACATGATGATCGGTGACTTCGATCTCTCGATCGGCGGTATCAGCGGATCCACCATCGACGCCGCAAGCTTCCTCTACATCTTCTGTGACGACAACCGTGGCGGCTTCACCCTGAACTGGGGCATCGACACCACGACCGCCAACATCCAGATCTACTTCGATGATGATGACAACGTTGTGATGGACGCGGAAGATGCCGATTACTCGCAAATGTGGTCTTTCAACGCCCTCGTCTCCGTATTGAACGGAAGAGCCTACATCCAAGAGGGTGAAGAGATTCCCACAGCCGAGTGGCCGGTAGAATAACACGGCGACTCGTAACGGGAACCACATTCGACCCAAGCAGGTTTCATGAGGCGGCGCTGCCTAAGCGCCGCCTCTTTTCTTTTTTAGCCGTCCGGCGCAAAGTGGGCTGCCATGTTCATATCCGCATACGCACCGATTCGCCGGGAACTTTTCGATCAATAAACGGGTATCATTGCGGAACGATTTCTGGCGGACGTCCGGCTGAGATGATGAAGGCTTCATTCCTTTTACTGTAGCGCCAGAAAAAAGAGGATGCGTAGCAGTGGCACCTTTCGTGATAGTTTTAGGCCACCAATTTTGGTCGATGTCTTGTCCTTGACCAAGAAATATAGTATAATCACGATGGAACCGGACAAACCGCCCTTCAAAAGTGGATACTCAGTCAAAAAGCCTTGTCAATCCGCAACACTCTCCGCGACAAGACCTCCGGTCGTTTCTGTGAGTTGATGATGGATGATACGCCGATTTGTACATGCCCCATACCGGAAATGTTTGCGTATGTATGTTCTCAGGCTTCATACATATCCGTGTGAAGCCTTTTCTTTGTAGGTCTGCCACAGAATCCATCCCGGTGATGTCATTCACCGGTCCAACTGTGAATCTGAAACGTTTTCACGGTCATAAACTTGCACAATCTCTGCAAATCGTATATGATGTAAAAATACTAAAGATGCACGACCATGCATATCAACCTTTTTGTATGAGTGGACGAAAACTGCAACAACATTAGCCATAAACCATCACATGAAGGAAGGCGAGGCACATGATTAGGTATACGATCATACGGACTTTATGGATCTTCATCATCTTGTTCGCCGTATTGTCAATCAACTTCACGATGCTGAGACTGGCTCCGGATTATCCGCCTCCGACCGAGGAAGAACGGGACATCTGGTATGCCCGCCAGGTCTCGGACGGTTTCATGACGGAGCGGATTGTCCGTGACGAGGACAAGGTGGAAGAGATTCGTCAAGGCCTGCGGGACGGTACCCTCGAAAGGCAGCGCAACGACCGCTACGTTGACGAGACCACCCAGTTCCGGATTTTTGAGCCCGTACCGATTTCCCGCCAGTACATCCACTGGCTAAACAACATCGCGACCGAATGGAACTGGGGATATTCGACGAGAGTCCAGGCGAACGTTCCCGTTTTCGACGTGCTGGTCTCGAGAATCCCGATCACCGTGCAGTTGAACCTGATCGCGTTGTTCTTCTACATCCCCTTCGGGTTCTCGCTGGGCATATTGGCGGCCCTCAAGAAGAACAGTCTGGCTGATAACGTCATATCCGTCGGGGTGATGATCTTCATCTCCATTCCGAGTTTCGTCGTGATGTCCATTTTGGTGCTGGTATTCGGCTATCAACTCGACTGGCTACCTTCACAGTTCCCGCCAGGGGACGTCACCGGATTCATCCAGCTTTCGGCCCTCGTCCTGCCGGTTCTCGGTCTGTCATTCGGTGCCGTGGCGGGACTCACCCGGACGACACGGGCCGAACTGACGGAAGTGTTGACCTCCGAGTTCCTGTTGCTGGCCCGCACCAAAGGGCTCACTCGGCCCCAGGCCGTTGTACGTCATGCCATGCGGAACTCGATGGTTCCTTTGATTCCCGGCATCATCTTCTCTTTTGTCGGACTGCTCAGCGGCTCCGTCATCATTGAACGAATCTACAGCATCCCCGGCACTGGGCGAATCTACATCCGTGCACTGCAAGAGAATGATTTCAACCTTGTGCTCGGTGTCACCGCATTCTATACCATCGTCAGTCTATTCGCTGTGCTTCTGGTGGACCTCTCGTATGGTGTAGTTGACCCGCGCATCAGAATGGGGGCGAGAAAATGAGTGAAAGAAGAAAGCGCAAACGCAGTGGCTACGAACACTACGAACAACGCAGCGATGACAAGAAACGTATCGAGAACATCGATTCGGGCAAGTTCGAATTCGTCCAGATGGATGAGAAAATCCACGACAAGAAATTCGAGACGAAACCCATCGGCTATTTTCGCGATGCCATGACCCGTTTCGCGAAAAACAAGACGAATGTCACCGCGACCATCATCCTCTTCACCCTCATCTTACTCTCGATTTTCGTACCGGCTTTCACCACGAAGAACATCGAACGGCAAATCCATGAAATCCGCTTCTTGCCGCCGAGAGTCCCCTATCTTGAAAGACTGGGAGTCTTTGACGGCATGGAACGCATTGAAGAACAGCCGGTCGACAGGGACACCATCGATCCGGAAACCGGCATCGGCCTTCCTTACGACCACCTCTATGACCACGACTATATAGACATGGACACTTTGGAGAACTTCGAGAGGCCTTGTACGGCGCTCGATCCGAGCTGTTATGGTGGATGGAGCGTATTCGGCATGGTCGTGAACGCCGAGGCGGTGACCCGCTATTCCCCCGCGCATTTCGATTTTGATCCCGCCGAGAACCCCATGCTCCACATTTCCATCTCTGATATCACCGAAGGGGACAACACGGTGCTGAACATCTTCACCGACCCCGACGGTTCGGAAGACTACGTGAAAATCGCCGAAATCACCGAGACCGGCGTCCATGAAATCGATATCAACGAAGCCCTGCCCGATCTGGCTTGGGCGGTGAGCACCAACTTGAAACTCGAACTCCGCAGCGACAATGAGGCGGCGACCGTCTCCATAGATTCCATCAAGCTTTATGATGACAGCGATGAGGATCCCATCGTCGAGGACGAAGGCTACCAACTCGCGACATACTCCGGCCTCCGCGGCGACAACATCCTCCGTTTCACCGAAGCGCAGGAGAAGGTCGTGCTCCGCTCTCACGAGGAGTTCCCCTTCGACTGGCGTGAAAGAGCTGAACATCATTTCGAGATTTCCGTCGACGACATCAGTGAAGACGGCGACACCCGCTTGAAGGTCTATGTCGACCCCGACCAGACGGGTGACTACGTCCTGCTTGACACATTGACTGAAGCCGGCGTCCACGAGGTCGACCTCTTGGGCTCTTATGCCGATGGCACATACACAGTGCTCCAGTCTTCCTCCCATGTCCGCCTCGAGCTGGTGAGCGACCTTGATGACGCTTTCGCCGTCCTCAAACGGGTCGAACTCTTCCGCACCTATGAACGAGAGCCCGATGAAGAAGAAGAGGAAGAGGAGAACGGCGTTCCCGCCGCCGAGGGGGAAGAACTGGAGACCGTGACCGAATCCGTGCAAGTGCATGAAGGTCCCCGGTTGGCCCGCTATGAAATCGAGACCGGTGAAGCAAGCTACATGATCAGCGGCTCGGGCGGCGAATACTATCGCCGGGGTTCTGCAAGACTGTACTCTTCCTTCAATTACGACCGCTACGCCCACGCTTTCGGCGACAGACAGGAAACCTACTCCGCGCTCGACTACTATGACCTTGTCGAAGAATACGGCGATGCCTGCGAACCCCTGGAAGACCCCGACAATCCCGAAGGCTGGCTCTTCCCCGAAGAGTGCCCCTTCGTCCGGGTCATCAACCAGACCGAACGCGTCGCCCACCCCTCCCGTCAGATCATCGGCTTGCAAGACGGCTATACGGAATATGCGATCCGCACCCGCGTACGTTTCCCCTTCGACCTGGACGACAACCCCCATCTCCATTTCAACGTTGTCGATGTCGTCGGTGAGAACACCGCGTTGAACATCTATCTCGCCCCCGAAGGCGACGACTATGTACAAGTCGGCTCCATCACCGAGACCGGCCTGCAGGATTTCTATCTCACCGATGCCTTGGACGGGTCGGGAACCTTCTCTTCACGACTGAAACTGAAGGTCGTTTCCGATACCGACGAGGGAGCGGTGACCATCCGCCGGATCAGATACCACGAGGAATCCGAGGAAGACCCTGTCTGGATCCAAGAGGGCGACGACTTCGTCTCCAACCGCTATATCGACTTTGAAGGCTACGAGGACCAAGGCAGGGTGACCTACCCCGAATTCTACTCCTACAACCTCGTCCTGAACTACAAACGCTATATGGGCTTTGACGCGATGCCCTACTACTTCTTCGGAACGACAGGCACCGGCCGCGACCTCTTCGCCATGACCATGCTCGGTCTCAGGACCTCGCTCTTCATCGGTGTCGCCGTCTCCATGGTCAATATCGCCATCGGTATCATCTATGGCGCCATCGAAGGCTACTACGGGGGCAAGGTCGACCTGCTCATGGAACGTTTCGCCGAAGTGGTCGGCCGGATTCCCTGGCTTGTCACCTTGAGCATCATGGTCGCGCTGCTCGGTCCGGGGGTGTTGACGCTCTTCATCTTGCTCATCTTCAGCGGGTGGGTCGGCATATCCGGTATCACGCGGACCCAGTTCTACCGCTTCAAGAACCGAGAATATGTCCTCGCGAGCCGCACCATGGGCGCGAAGGATTCCCGACTCATCTTCCGCCACATCCTGCCCAACGCCATCGGCACGATCATCACGATGAGCATCCTCTCCATCCCGCTCGTCATCTTCACCGAGTCGACGATCTCCTATCTCGGCTTCGGTATCGGCCACGGAACCGACTTCACCATTCTCGGTGTCCGCTTCTCCGGTGTCTCCATCGGGGTGCTCTTGGCCGATGGTCGCGCCCAGATGTACGCACGCCCCTATCTTACCGTGTTCCCCGCCATTATCATCTCCATTCTCATGATCACCTTCAACATGTTCGGTAATGCGCTCCGGGACGCATTTAATCCATCTCTGCGAGGTGTTGAATAATGGCTGATCAAAATTCGAAGATATCTGTCGAAGACCTCACCATCTCCTTCTGGACGAACCAGGGAATGGTCCGCGCCGTCCGCGGCGTAAGCTTCGAACTCTACGAGGGCGAGACACTCGCCATCGTCGGTGAATCGGGTTCCGGCAAGAGCGTCACCAGCCGGGCCATCATGGGTATCCTCGCCGGCAACGCCGTCATCGACAAGGGCCACATATTCTATGAGGGCCAGGACCTTACGAAGATTCCCGAAGAGGATTTCCACCGCATCCGCGGCGACAAGATCGGCATGATCTTCCAAGACCCCATGTCGAGCTTGAACCCGATCATGCGCATCGGTAAACAGATCACCGAAGGCATGCTCATCAACGGTAAGCGCCTCAAACAGCGCTACAAGCGTCTCGTGCACCGTTCGAAACACGACATCTGGCAGGCCAAGCGGGAGCGCAAAGCGCTCATCGCCGACCTCGCGACAAAAAAGCGCGCGCTGAAAGAATCCGGCGACAAAGCGGAAATGGCGAAAGTCATGGAAGAGCACAAACGGAAAATGGCCGAGAACAAAGAGAAGATGGCCAAAGCTCGCGCAAAATTCCGTGAAGAGAAAAAAGAAGCCAAAAAGACCGTCCGGAACGAATGGCGCGAGAAGAAACAAGAGACGAAAGCGGAACTCGCGCGTATCCGCGAGGAGCTCAAAAAACACAAAGGTACCGGCGATTCCTACAAGCAGGACCGCAAATACCTCGATTTGAAAGCGGACATCGAAAAGCGCCGCGAAAAAATCAAGGAACTCCAGAAGAAACGCCGCACCACGACGGAAAGCAAGATCCGCATCGAGCTCCGCAACGAGATCGAACATCGCAAAGAGGAACTCGAGAAACCCCTGGCCGAGATCAAGGCCATCCGCCGGGCGGGCGGCACCAAGCGCAAAGAACTCAAGAAGAAGCTCGCCGACACCAAGGAAGGCCTCCGTCGCTTCAAGAAGGTCACCCGCAGAGAAGCCAGGGAACGGGCGATCGAAGTCATGAGCGAGGTCGGCATCCCTCAACCCGAGAAACGTCTCCGCCAATATCCCTTCCAGTTCTCGGGCGGCATGCGCCAACGGATCGTCATCGCCATCGCGCTCACGGCCAGCCCCGATGTCCTCATCTGCGACGAGCCGACCACCGCGCTCGATGTGACCATCCAGTCGCAGATCCTCGAGCTCATCAAGAACCTCAAGACGGAGCGGAACCTCTCGGTCATCTTCATCACCCATGACCTCGGCGTCGTGGCCAACATGGCCGACCGTATCGCCGTCATGTATGCCGGCAAGATCGTCGAGATCGGCACGTCGGACGAGATCTTCTATGATCCCCGCCACCCCTACACCTGGGCCTTGCTCTCCTCGATGCCCGACCTCGAGAGCACCGAACGGCTCGTGGCCATCCCCGGCACGCCGCCGAACATGCTCTTCCCCCCGAAAGGGGACGCCTTCGCCGAGAGGAACCAATACGCCATGAAGATCGACTTCGAGGAAGAGCCCCCCTTCTTCAAGGTGAGCGACACCCATTACGCGAAGACATGGCTCTTGCACAAGGACGCGCCCAAAGTCGAAATGCCGGAGATTCTCAGACACCGGATCCAGAAAATGATGGATATGCACGAAGAAGCGAGAGAGGTGAGGGAAGATGCAAGCGGAAGCCACTGAGCAACCGATCATCAGTGTTCGCAACCTTAAGACCCACTTCAAGAGCGGCATCGGCAAGAACAAGCTGATCGTCCGCGCCGTCGATGATATCAGCTTCGACATCAAGAAAGGCGAAGTCTTCGGACTCGTCGGCGAGTCCGGTTGCGGAAAGACCACGACCGGCCGGACAATCATCAGACTCTACGAGCCGACCGACGGTGAGGTCTACTTCAAAGGAGAGCGGATCGGCGCCGGTATCGAGGGCATCAAGAGGGAAATCAAACGGACGCGCCGCCAACACGCCAAAAAAATCTCCTCCCTCCGCGAAGAGATGAAAGAAGCACTCGGCAAAGCCGCCGACGACAAGAAGGACGACATCCGCAAGGATTACGAACAACGCATCAAGAAGGTCCAAGACGAGCGCGACAAGTCGGTCGCCGAACTGAAAAAGGAAAGGGACGAACGCAAAGAGGACAACACCGAAGAGAAAAAAGACATCATGAAGCGGATGCAGATGATCTTCCAGGACCCGATCGCCTCTTTGAATCCCCGCATGACCGTCAAAGAAATCATCGCCGAGGGTCTGCGCATCGCCGGTGAAAAGAAAGAGAAGCTCATCACCAAGAAGGTGCATGATGTCCTCGAGACCGTGGGACTCCTGCCTGAACACGCCAACCGCTATCCCCACGAATTCTCCGGCGGGCAAAGACAACGCATCGGCGTCGCCCGCGCCCTCGTAATCAATCCCGAGTTCATCATCGCCGACGAGCCCATCAGCGCGCTCGACGTCTCCATCCAGGCCCAGGTCATCAACCTCTTGAACGATCTGCGCCAAGAGCTCGGTCTCACCATCATGTTCATCGCCCACGACCTCTCGGTCATCAAGTACTTCAGCGACCGCATCGGCGTCATGTATTACGGCAAGCTCGTCGAACTCGCCGACAAGACCGAACTCTTCAAGAACCCGCTGCACCCCTACACCCGCTCACTCCTCTCGGCGGTTCCGCAACCGGACCCGCGCTATGAGCGGAAACGTCAACGTATCGCCTACAACCCTGTCACCGAGCACAACTACAGCGAAGACAAGCCCGATCTCCACGAAATCAAGGAAGGACACTGGGTTCACGCCAACGACGCGGAACTCGAAGAATACAAGAAACGCCTTAAGGACTGATTGCGATGAAAGGATTCCTCGGCACGCTCGTCACGGGGATCGGGATGGTGTTGCTCATCTTCATGGCCTATTACGGCCGCGAATTCACGGATCTTTTCGCCCGCGATTCGCACATCATCATGGGCAACCTCTCGAACTCGCTCTTCCTTGTGGGCCTCGTCACCTTCTTTGTGAGCCTCATCATGCTCACGAACGCCTCCGACATCTTCATCGCGTTCGGCTATACCGTCCGCTATACGCTCAGAGCCATTTTCGGGGGAAGAAGGCGGAATACCTACATGCAGTATTACGACTATCTCAAACAAAAGAGGCGAGACAAGGATGAACGAAGTGGCAGCGTCGCCCTGACAGCCTTTTTCATGAGCATCGCCATGATCAGCGTTTCACTCTATATCGCCTACAATCTGGCGGTCATCTGAACACCCAGGCACAAGCGACGGCCCGGTTCCGGGCCGTCTTTTCTCTGACAACACACGAAGAGAGGGATACCATGAAAAGATGCTTGATTCTCATCACTGCCGTGGCGGCGATGTTCGCCATCACCGCTTGTTCCGCCCGGACGGACACCGTACTCGTGTTCGACCCCTATGCCGAAGTCGATTGGGAATCCGTCCATCATGTCAAAGGGAATCTGCATACGCACACGACCCGCTCGGACGGTGCCGGTCGTCCCCATGAGGTCGTCGACCTCTATCACGGACTCGGCTACGGCATCCTCGCCATAACCGACCACGACGTGCTCACCGACACTTGGGATTTCTCCACCTACTCGGCCGCCTTCGAAGACCGCGACCCGGCGGAACTCGGCATGCTCGCCATCACGGGCAACGAGCTCACCGGACCGAGGGCTTTTGAGCTGCACGACATGGTCGCGCTTTTCACCGCCCTCGACGGCGGCGATTACGAGATGGATTTCGATGTCTGGATGGAAACGGTGCATGCGGAAGAAGAATCGCTCACGTTCTTCGCGCATCCGGGAAGGTATTGGACCTACTATTTCACCTACGAGGAAGGACAGGAGTTCTCTCCCGGGTGGTTCATCTCCTATTTCGAGGAATACCCGCTCGAGACGTTGCCCGGGTTGGAGGTCTTGAACCGGCAGAACCGGTATCCTCACGACCGCGCCCTCTGGGACCGCATCCTCATGGACACGATGCCGCATCGACCGGTCTATGGTTTCGCGAACGACGATTTCCACGGCGACAGCTTGGAAGATTACATCGGCCACTCGTTCGGCTATTATCTCCTGGAAGACCCCACAGACGTTGAGTCGTTCCGCGATGTCCTCCTGTCAGGGGCGTTCTACATCTCCTACACCCGGAAGACGGGTGATGAGGCCCCCCGGATCGAGGAAATCGTCATCGACACCGACGAGCGCTTCATCGAGATCGCGGGGAGCCATTATGACGAGATCCGCTGGTACTCCGGCATCGACGAGGACAACCTCTCGAAGCGGATTCACACGGGCGAGAGGTTCCCTTATGGCGATTTCGACGGCAACTACGTGCGGGCGAAACTCGTCTTCGACGGCGATGAGGCGCACGATGTCTCCTGGACGCTCACCCAGCCGTTCGGCTTCACCGACCGCAGCGACCTCGAGGAAGACTCCGACTGAGGCTTCGCGCCCATAAGCCCGATGCAAAGGAGGCCGACGGATGTTTTTGAAGACGATGTGGCATGAGACCCTTTTCCCTTTCCGCAAGAACCTCGTCACCCTCGTATGGTTCGAAGTGTTCTACCGGACGGCGGGCATCCTCGTCGTGTTCCCCTTCGCCCGGTTCCTCTTCACCCTGTCTTTGCGCTGGCAGGGGCGGACTTACATCACGAACCGGATGCTTTTCGACTATCTGCAGGATCCCGTCACCCTCTTCTTGTTGGCGGTGCTCTTGTTGGCGGCGGTCTGTTATGTCGTCGGCGAACTCGTGTTCTTGGGCGTCCTCGTAGAATATGGACGGAGGGAGGAAAAAATCGGCTTCGTCGACCTCTTGCGCATCGGCGCCCGGCGGATTCCGCCGGTGCTGAAACATCATCACATCAAGGTCTTCGCGCTCGCGGCGCTTTTCTTTCTCGCGGTGGAGACCCTTCACATCTCGCCGATGGCCGGTACGCTCGCCCTTCCCCCCTACGTCGCCGAACAGATCGCCGACATCTTCGTCCTGCGGCTCATGATCGCACTCTTTCTCACCGGTCTCGTCGTCCTTTTTCTCACGACCGCCCGGCATCTACCCCGGCTCGTCCGGCCGGAAGGCGCCGACGCTTTGCGGACAATGAGAGGCCGCGGACGTTTTGGCGGCGGGCTCATCAAAGCGGGAGAGTTCCTGGTCTTGAACTTCACGCTGAACATCGCGTTCTATGCCTTGTTCGCCCTCATCTTGCTTCTGGTGGCGTTTTTCGTCCATATCCTGTTCGGGGCCGCATTCATCCTGGGAATCGTTCTCGCGGCCGTCCACGGCGTCTATCTCCTGCTCGGCCTGCTGGCGAGCATGGTGCTTCTGCCTTTGAACTACAGCCTCGTCGCCAGTTGGAAAGAGCGTTTCCATCCCGAAGGGGTCCCCGCTGCGGGACCGACACCGTCCCAAAGCGCTGAAAGAAGGCCCTTGGGGCCTTATGCGAAAGCGGGACTCGCGCTCCTTTCGGTACTCTTCCTCGTCGGCAACTTCTTCGCCGTGCGGGATGTCCTCGCCGAAGAGAGGAGTGCGGTCGACTATTTCAACCGCCCCCGGATCATCGCCCATCGGGGCGCGTCCGGGGATGCGCCGGAGAACACGCTGGCCGCGATCGATGAAGCCGTCCGGCAACGGGCCGATTATGTCGAATACGACGTCCGTCTCACCAAGGACGGCGAAGCCGTGCTCATGCACGATGCGACCCTCTCGCGCACGACAGACGCCCCCGCGGGGACGCGGGTGGCCGATCTGACTCTCGACGAAATCCGCGGACTCGACGCGGGAAGCTGGTTCGACGAGGCCTTCGCCGAAGAACGGGTCCCCACCCTCGAAGAGGCAATCCTCCATGCCGAGGGGCGAATACGGCAGTTCATCGAGCTGAAAGTGGCGGACCCCCGTCTCGAAGCGGAAGTGTTGCGTCTCTTCGCCGAGCACGACCTCTATGGCGAGGCCCGGGTGCTCTCGTTCGACGCCGACCAATTGCGGCGGCTCAAGCAGGCGGACGAAGCGATCGAGACGGTCTATCTCATCGGTCTCTTCTTCGGCAGCATCACCCCTATCGTCGAGGACGAGGCCATCGACCACGTGGCTTTCGAGCTGCACACTTTACGGGAGAACCCCCACTGGGTGGAGAGGCTGAAACAAAACGGCAAGGAAGTCCACGTCTGGACGGTGAACGAGCGCGACAAGATGCAAGAGGCCGTCCGGCTCGGCGTGGACGGGATCATCACCGACCTCCCTTTGCGTGCTTTCGAGGTGGCTCACGAAAGAAACACCCCGACGTATTTCGCCGAGGTGCTCCGACTCCTTTTCAATCCATAGACGGTTCCGACATCCCCCCCCTTCTAAAGCGGGGGGATTTTTTTGCACAAGGCGGGGAAGAGCGCGAAACCGGCGATGCTCACGATGAAGAAATGGGTGAAATCCAAGGCGTCTCTGATGGGCGAGACGGAAGCGACGGGCAGCGTGTCGAAGGCCGCCTCGACGAGCACGAGGACACTGACGGTGAAGATGCTGCCGGCGACGAAACGGAAGACCTTCCGCCAAGGGGGGATGACCGTCGAGAAGCCGATGAAACGCTTCTCGACGAAGACGGCGACCATGAAGCCCACAAGCAGTCCGTAGCGACGGAAGAAGTCCTCGACGCCGGCGAAATAGGCGCCCGGCAAAAGCACGAGCAAGACGACCACATAGAAGAGGTGGAGCTTGTCTTCGTCGTCGCGGAACTTGTCGAAGAAATAATAGAGCACAAGCGCGGTCGCGAGCCCGATGAGGCTTCCCGCCACGACATCCTGCAGGTAGTGCATGCCGAGGAACATCCGGCTCAGCCCCATGAGCACCATGACCATGACGGCGAGGAACCAGTGGAGATAGGTTCGCTGGTAGCGGGCGACGGCGGAGAACATCGAGGCGCTCCCCTGGGCGTGCCCGCTCGGGAACGACGTTCCCCGCGGCGGGGTGCGGCGGATGTTTTTCACTTCGCTCTCATAGGCCAGGAGCGGTCGTTCATGGAGAAAGAGCCCTTTGAGGACGTTGTTGAAGGTGGTGGCCACGCCGAGGGTGAGCCCGAGGAACTCCCCGGCCCGCTTGTTGAAGGTCCAATAGAAGAAACCGAGGAGCATGAAATAGAACGGCGGGTCGCCGAGAAAACTCACGAAACGGAAGAAGATCTCCGTGAAGAGGTTGTGGTGCGCTTGCAGATCGATGATCAAATCCTTTTGCCATTCGAGAAACATCTACTCACCTCGAAAACAAGGGTGAAGGATCACTCTTTCGGGGCGGGTTTGTGGACGACGACCTGCGGGAAGGGGATCTCGATGCCGTTGGCGTCGAGAATCTCCTTGATGCGTTGGCGGATGAGCCTCTCGATTCCCCATTGGGTCATCGGGACGGTCTTGACGACCACGCGGAGGTTGACGCCGCTGTCGGCGAGTTCGGTGACGCCGAGGACGCGGGGGTCTTCGAGGAGGTTCTCGTTCTCTTCACGCAGTTTCGGCAGCTCTTGCGTGAGAATCCCGATCGTCTTGGCGACGTCTTCCTTGTAGGCGATGGAGAAGTTGATGATGGCCAGCGAATCGGCCATGTTGAAGTTCGACACGGGAGCGACGCTGCCGTTGTTGAAGATGCGGACTTCACCGGTGAAACTCTTGACTTTGGTCGTCTTCAGGCCGATGTCTGTGACCTCGCCGCTGAATCCCTGGATCTGGACCCAGTCGCCGACGTCGAAATGGTGCTCGAAGATGATGAAGAGGCCGCTTATGAGGTCGTTGATGAACTTCTGGGCGCCAAGACCGATCACCAGACCGATGATACCGAGACCGGCGAGGGCGGGTCCGATGTTCACCCCGAGGATGGCCAGCATCACGAGTGCGGTGATGATGACGATGAAATACTTGCAGACGCTCAGGGCGATTTTCGCGATGGTCTTCTTGCGCCGCTGGTTGGCGGAAGGTTTCCGGCCGACACGATAGAGGGCGATCTTGGCCATCTTGTAGATGCCGAGCGCCACGACGAGCGTTACGAGGATGCCGATGATGCGTGGCATGTTCTCTTCGATGAAGGCGGTCGTGTCCTGGAAGAAGATGCCGAGCATGTCGGTGGCGTCATATCCCCAGAGATTGAGGATGCCGACGATTCCTGCCACCATCAGGGCGATGAGGAGCACATAGCTCACCATGACGATATTTTGCCGGATGACTTCTTTCTTCTTTTCGATCAGGCGGCGATGGAGAAAGAACAAGGCGAAAAGCGCCAAAACGATGATGATGGTGATGCCGGTCGCGAGACCGGTGTTGATGGTCAAGATCATAATATCCCCCCGGGCATGGTGGTGTGGTATGTTGACATTGTACCATAAACGGCCAGAGCTTGCATGGGCGAGATGCGGAACCCTTGCAGGAGAGCGAAGAATTTTGCGGATGGCTTTTTTACTGTTGACACAACGTCCGTGGTGGGTTATCCTAGCGGCCGAAAGGAAGCGTGATGAACATGAAGAAAAAAATGTTGGTGGCACTCTTCGTGCTGGTGTTCGTCTTCACGCTCTCAGCCTGCACGCGGAACGACGACGACGAGCATGAAGTGGCCGAACTGCTGGACGACATCGAGCAAAATGTCCGTTCGTGGCGTTCCTTGAGTTACCATAGGATGCTCCGGATGGATTTTGAAGCCCCCATCATCGAGAGCAAGCACATCAACGAGGACGAGGGGCTCATCCTGATGCGGGCCTGGGTCATGGACAGTGACGCTCAAGACCCCGAGAAAGACACGTACTGGATCTATGTCGAGGACGGGTTCGCCTATATATATTATTATGATCTATTCGACGAAAAAGCGCACTATACCACGGCGAACAATCCCGAGGAATTCGAGGACGACCTGCCTGATGCCGGCAGAGACCTCTCCAACTCCATCTATATCATCCGCAGAGCGCTGAGCGAGGACTACTACGACACCACATTCGAGGAATACGAGCTCGACTACGACCGAGAAACGGGCGAGTTCGACCTCTGGGCCAAGGTGAACGACCGGGGGACGACCCGGGAATGGCGCGCCTTCGGCGACAGGGAGAAGATCCATGTCGAGAGTCCCTATCAGAACGTCGGGGATTTGATTTTCGAGAAGACGGACTATTTCGCCGATTTCGACAAGACCGAATTCTTCGACAAATTCGGCGGCCTGGACATGTGGGACACCGATTGAATCGCGAAAAGACCGCCAATGGCGGTCTTTTTTGATGTCGAGGCGATAGTGTCACAACCGCCCGGGGTGTGTTATAATGGAAAAAACAGAAGCCCGTTTGAAAGGATGGATGTGCCGATGCTGGACAACGATATCGAAAAGACGGTGGTCAGCCGCGAAGAGATCGAGGCAATCACGCATAGACTGGGAGAAGAACTCACCCGCGACTACCGGGACAAATATCCCATCCTCGTCGGCATCCTCAAAGGCTGCATCCCCTTCATGAGCGACCTCATGAAGCATCTCGATTTCCACCTGGAGATCGGCTACATGGATGTGTCGAGCTATTTCGGCGGTCTGACGGGCGCTGTCGATGTGAAGATCGAGATGGATCTGAACATCCCCGTCAAAGGGCGCCATGTGCTAATCGCTGAAGACATCGTCGATTCGGGACGCACCCTGCATGCGGTGATAAAACTCCTCGAGCACCGGGGGGCGAAGGATGTCAGGGTCGTCACCCTCCTCGACAAGCCGGAGGGAAGAAAGATCGAGTATGTTCCCGAGTATATCGGCGTGACCATCCCCAAGGTCTTCGTCGTCGGGTATGGTCTCGATTACGAAGGCCGCTACCGGAACCTCCCCTATGTCGGTCTCTTGAAACCCGAGATTTATGAGGATACATGATATTTACAATAATATGAAGAAGCCGACGGTCCGACCGTCGGCTTCTCTTATTTATGTCGGGCTCATGCTTGTCCGAGGGCCGCGGCGATGAATGCGACGAAGAGCGGATGGGCCCGGTTGGGGCGCGAGGCGTATTCGGGGTGGTATTGGACCCCGATATAGAAACGGTGGGCCGGGAGTTCGACAATCTCCGCCACATCATCTTTGGTCGTTCGCGCGGAAATCGCAAGTCCCGCTTCCGCTAAGGCCTCGGCGTAGTTCTCATTGAGTTTGTAGCGGTGGCGATGGCGTTCGCCCGTGGTCTTGGACCCATAGATGCTCGCGGCCAGCGAGTCCTTTTCGATGCGGATGTCGTGCAGGCCAATGCGCAAGGTGCCGCCGATATCGGTCTTTTCCCTCTGCTCGGGGGAAAGATGGATGACAGGGTGGGGTGTTTCGGGGTCGACTTCGTAACTCGCCGCTCTTGCGAGGCCGAGCACATTCTGGGCGTACTCGGCAACCATCATGTGCATCCCGTAACAGATCGCGAGCAGGGGGACGTTGTTTTCGCGCGCGTAACGGCAAGCGAGCATCTTTTCGGCGGCACCGCGCGAGCCGAACCCGCCGGGGACAACGATGCCCTGCGCGCCTGCGAGCCTATCAAAGAGGGCTTCCTCATCCACTTCATCGGTGGAGATGAAATCGAGCGTCGTCTTCACCCGGTGGTGGAAACCGGCATGCCGGAGCGCCTCCGTGATGGAGATGTAGGCGTCCTTGGTGGCGACATACTTGCCGACGACCGCGATCCGCACCTCGCTTTCGGCGTGTCTGATCCGTTCGATGAGCCCGAGCCATTCGTCGATGCCGGCCTCTTTATCGGGATAGCCGAAGTGGCGACAAACGAGTTGGTCGAGGCCCTGTCTTTTCAAGTTGGTGACGGCTTCATAGATGATTTCTTCGTCTTTCGCTTCGATGACCGCGTGTTTATCGACGTCGCTGAAGAGGGAAATCTTGTCCTTGATTTCTTGGTCGAGCGACCTTTCCGTCCTGAGGACGAGGATGTCGGGATGGATGCCGAGGCTTTTCAGCTCCTTGATGCTGTGCTGTGTCGGCTTGGATTTCAGTTCTTTGGCGGCTTTGAGATAGGGCACGAGCGTGCTGTGGATGTAGAGGGTGTTCTCGCGCCCGACATCGTGTCGCCATTGGCGGATGGCCTCGAGAAAGGGCAGGGACTCGATGTCGCCGACCGTGCCGCCGATCTCGACGATGACGATGTCGGCCTCCGATTCTGCGGCGGCCCGCGCCATCTCTTCCTTGATGGCGTCCGTGATATGGGGGATGACCTGGATGGTCGCCCCGAGGTAGTCGCCGCGGCGCTCCTTGTCGATGACTTCGCGATAGATCCTGCCGGCGGTGATGTTGGAGAGTCTGGTGAGGTTCTCGTCGATGAAGCGTTCATAGTGGCCGAGGTCGAGGTCGGTCTCGCCACCGTCTTCGGTGACGAACACCTCGCCGTGCTGGCGGGGGCTCATCGTACCGGCGTCGACATTGATGTAGGGATCGAACTTCTGCATGAAGACTTTGAGCCCCCGGCTTTTGAGGAGTCGGCCGAGAGAAGATGCCGTGATGCCTTTGCCGATGCTCGAGACGACACCGCCGGTCACGAAGATGAATTTCGTCCTTGCGTCCATGGGACCCTGCCTCCTTAATTAGGGAAAACGCTCCCCGTCCGGGGAGCGTTCTTGTCCGCCCACCGTTATCGTATCAGATTCGGGGGCGTTTGGCAACCGCAAGCTTCGCTTGGTGCCGTTTTCGAAAGGGGTGTAGTTTCCGCCCCCGGAGGAGCGACTTGCATGGAAGGGGAGATTTGTTATAATGCTTTTTGGGAGGAATCACGATGACCGAAGAAGAACGCAGCGAAATGCTCTCGAAGATGGACATCCGCAAACTCCTCCACAAACTCGCCATCCCCGCCATCGCGGCGATGATCTTCAACGCCCTATACAATCTCATCGATACGTTCTTCGTCGCCCGGGGCGTCGGTGAAATCGCCATCGGGGCCTTGTCCATCGCCTATCCCGTCCACATGATCGTGCTATCCACCGGTCTCATGGTCGGTATCGGCAGCGCCTCGGTCTTCTCGCGCGCCTACGGCAGGGGCGACAAGCACGCGATGCGCCGGGCGGTGACGCACGCCCTCGTGTTGAATCTCGCTTTCTCGCTCACCATCACCCTGGTGGCCTATTTTTTCATGGACGACCTCTTGCGGTTGTTCGGAGCGAGAGACCAAGAACTCCTCGGTTATGCGAGCGAATATCTTTCCATCATCCTCATCGCCCTGCTCCCCTTTTCGCTCTCCATCACGTTCCACCATCTCACCCGCGCCGAGGGACGGGCCCAGGTCGCCATGCTCTCGCTTGTCATCGGGGCGGTGCTGAACATCATCCTCGATCCCCTCTTCATCTTCGATTTCGGTCTCGGTCTCGGTGTCCGCGGCGCCGCCTGGGCCACCGCGGCCGGAAAGACGGCTTCCTGCGTTTTCATCCTCATCCAGGCGCATCGTCCCGAATCGGCGCTTTCCATACACGTGCCCGCGATTTTCTCCTTGAACCTTAAGATGGTCGGCGAGATTCTCGCCGTCGGGTTCCCTTCGTTCGTGCGGGTCGCTCTGGGCGGATTCATCGTCATCATCGTGAACAATCTCATCAACGTCCACGCCCCGGCGGGGACGGCCGCCCTCTATATCGCCATCTATGGTGTCATCAACCGCCTGATCCGCTTTTCCCTCATGCCGGGACACGGTCTCGTGCAAGGCATGATCCCCATTGTCGGTTTCAGTTACGGGGCGAAGTATTTCCAACGCCTCCGGGATGTCATGGGGTATGTAGCGAAACTGCTCCTCACCTATTTTACCATCGTCCTTGTCCTCATCATGGTCTTTGCGAGACCGCTCTTTTCCCTCTTTTCTCCGGCCGAGGACGCCCTCTTCATCGAAGAGGGGGCCCGCGCCTTCCGCATCGTCGCCCTCGGTTTCACCTTCGTGACCTTCCAGGTCATCCTCTCGAGCGCCTACCAGGCGATGGGGAAGCCGCTCCGAGCCTTTCTTGTCGCCTTGTCACGACGCTTCATCGTCTTCATCCCGTTCGCCTTCCTCCTCACACATCTTTTCGGTGTCGAAGGCATCTGGTGGACATTCTTCGTGGCCGACTTCGTCACGGGGACTCTATCCTATCTGGCTTACCGCTATGAGGTGCGTTCGATCCGCAAATGGAAACAAGAAGGCGAATCCCTCGCTTGAGACGAATCGCGACCAACCCGGGTTGGTCGCGATTTTCATTTCGGAAAACCGCGCCGTAAATGATACAATGGGAGATGGACAGGACATATACGGAAAGAGGGTCGGCTATGGAGAAAGCATTGCGCATACACAAAGAGGTGCGAAACGCCTTGAACGAGAAGAAGGCCGTCGTGGCGCTCGAATCGACGATTATCACCCACGGCATGCCCTATCCCGCCAACGCGGAGACCGCTTTGGCGTGTGCGGGCATCATCCGCGAAAACGGAGCCGTCCCCGCGACCATCGCCATCATCGACGGCATCATCCGCGTCGGTCTCGAAGAAGAAGAGATCCGCGCGCTCGCCAAGATGGATGACGTCATGAAGGCAGGCAAACGCGACATCGCCCGTGCCCTGAGCGAGGGAAAGACGGCCTCGACCACGGTCTCGGCGACCATCATCGCCGCCCGGATGGCCGGTATCGCCGTTTTCGCCACCGGCGGAATCGGGGGTGTGCATCGCGACTTTTCCGATAGCCTCGACGTCTCGCGGGACCTCGACGAACTCGCCGAGAACGATATCGTCGTGGTCTGTGCCGGACCGAAAGCCATCCTGGACCTTCCCGCCACCGCCGAATACCTCGAGACAAAAGGCGTGGAGGTCATCGGCTTTCAAACGGACGAGATGCCCGCTTTCTATTCGCGGAAGAGCGGCGTACCCGTCTCTGAGCGTCTCGATTCCGCAAGAGGAATCGCCGACCTCATGCGCATGAAATGGGCCCACGGCCTCTCGGGGGGCATCCTCGTGACGAATCCGCTTTCCGAGGAGGCGGCCCTCCCCGGAGACTATGTGGAGACGATCATTGAAAAAGCGCTTGCCGAAGCCGCCCGAAAAGGGGTGAAGGGCAAGGCGGTGACCCCGTTCCTGCTTGCCGAGTTGGAAAGAGCCTCGGCGGGAAAGACCTTGGTGGCGAACAAAACGCTCGTGAAAGAGAACGCCGCTCTGGCGGCGAAAATCGCCGGCGAATACGCAAAGCTCTCCGCAGCGACAGACCATTCTCCGAAAAAGGGGTGAACCCATGGAAAAAGCGACTTTCGATGCCGAACGCGTGAAACGCTTGGACACATTCATGCAACGATATCTCCAAATGGAAACGGGCGCGGCCAAACGGACACTCTACAACGATTTCAAGGAAGACATCGAATCCGTCACCCCGCTCGACATCTTCCATCTGCGGATGTATGGAGATAAGACCGACTTCTCGACAGGCGCCATCAAGGAAAGCGCCGACCGCTTCGTGAACCTTTTCCACAAAGGGCTCGCGAAACACCGTCTGCGCGAACCGATGCATCCGCTCTTCCGATTGCTGTTGGCCGAGAACGAGGCGATCAAGAATCAGCTCGACGCTTTGAAACCCCAGTTTCAACGAGGCTTGTCGGCGAAGAAGAAAGGCGCCCTCGCCGAAGGGTTCGAGGCGCTCGGCGAAATCGAGAAGAAATTCGTGATGATGCAGAACATCCTCTTTCCCGCCATGGAAGCGAAAGCTCCCTCGGCGCGGCCCATGCAAGTCCTCTGGTCTTTGCATGACGAGGCTTTGAAGAAGCGGACGTCGTTCATGGAGATGTTACAAGAGGACCATACCGACGCCACCTTCTTCAAAGAAATCGGGGAAGTCTATTTCCTCATCCGCGGCATCCTGCAAAAGGAGGAACTCATCCTTTTCCCCACCGCCAGGGAGGTCATCCCCGAGGAAACTCTCGACAAGATGCACGGTGAATGTCTCGAACACGGCTTCGCCTTCATCCGGGGTGCGCCGCCGGAGATGCGAAAGAGCGAGAGGCCCCTCTGTGACGCTCCGACGGGTCGGTTCTACACCGAAACCGCCGATCTCTCCTTGGAACAAGTCGCCCTTCTTTTCGACCACCTGCCGCTCGACATCACCTATGTCGACGCCGAGGACAAGGTCCGCTACTTCAACCGTCCCCGGGAGAGGCACTTCCCTCGCACTCCCGCCGTCATCGGCCGGCGGGTGCAAAACTGCCATCCACCAGAAAGCGTCGAGGTCGTCGAGAAGATTCTCCAAGCCTTCAAGAAGGGCACGCGGGATGTGGCCGAGTTCCACATCCCTTTCCGGGAGCGCTTCCTCCACATCCGCTACTTTGCGGTCAGGGATGAGGAAAAACGTTATCGTGGCGTGTTGGAGGTCTCTCAAGACATCAGCCGCATACAGGACCTCCAAGGCGAAAAGCGGCTGCTCGACTGGGAGGAGTGACCACCCGAACACATTCAACTGACGCTTTCGGCCGAGGGAAACATAGCTTGAATTTCGGTAGCGTAAAATAGTTTGTGTAAATGACGAAAGCATGAATCAATGAAAAGGGAAGCCCTCAATCCTGTATAATTAGATTATCCCAACCTACCACAGGAGAAAGGACTTCCTATGACA
>PUMR01000006.1 GCA_003551455.1 Mollicutes bacterium
ATCATCCCGGGCGAGCCCGACAAATATCTCGTCTACAAGGTCACGAAGTCCTTCGTCACGAACCTCGTCAAGGAGGGCGTTAAGATCTACCAATACGAGAAGGGGTTCTGTCATGCCAAGGTCTTCATCGTCGACGACGAGATCGCTTCCGTCGGCAGCTACAACCTCGACAACCGCAGTGCGGTCATCGATTTCGAGGTGACCATCCTCATGGCGAATCCGACCGTTGCCGATATCGTCGCGGATTTTGCGGCCGACAAGCGGGATTCACGACGCATCGACGCCGAACTCTGGCTGAAACGCAACGTGTTCGTACGGCTTGTGGAAGGCGTCATGAGCATATTCTCACCCATCATCTGATGAAGCGGAAGAAAGGAGACACCCTATGATCCAGGTCAAGGAGATCATCAAGGACTATCCGGGGGTGCGCGCCCTCGACAACGTGAGTTTCACCGTCCAAGAAGGGGCGTTTTTTGCGCTTTTGGGACCGAACGGCGCCGGCAAGACCACCACGATCGAGATCATCTCCACCCTCAAGGGGAAGGATTTCGGCGAGGTGCGGGTGAACGGCGCCCTTGTCGGGCGCGACGACGATGCCGTGCGCAAGTCGATCGGCGTCGTCTTTCAATATTCGACCCTCGACGAAAAACTCACCGTCAGGGAGAATCTGGAAATACGGGGCAGTTTCTACAACCTCGACAAGAGCGTCCTCGCCGAACGGATCGAACGTCTGCAAGAGGCGGTGGGCTTCTCTCCCTACATCGACCGCCGGGTGGCGGAACTCTCCGGCGGACAAAGACGCAAAGCCGACATCGCCAGGGCGCTCCTCAACCATCCGCGGATCCTCCTCCTCGACGAGCCCACGACCGGTCTCGACCCGCAAAGTCGCGAAGAGATCTGGGACCTCGTGCTGCGCCTCAAACAAAAGACCAACATGACCATCGTCCTCACCACCCACTACATGGAGGAAGTGCGCGATTGCGACCACGTCATCATCCTGAACAAGGGCCAGATCTGCGCCGAGGATTCGGCCGAGAGACTCCGGATCCGCTACGCCAAGGACCGGCTCCGGATCACGCCCAAATCGGACGATTTCGAAGCGAAACTCGCCGAAGCCGACATCGCCTACCAGAAAGTCCAGCAGACGATCCATGTCCCCATCGAGAATCCCTTCCGCGGGGTCGAGCTCGTCCGGCGTTTCGAAGAAGACATCGACACGTTCGAGATTGTCAAAGGCACCATGGACGACGTATTCCTCGCCGTCACCGGCAGAAAGATGAGTGATGCCCATGAGAGCGCTGGTTAAACGCCACATCCTCTGTTACATCAGAGACCGTTGGGCGGTGTTCTTCTCCTTTTTGAGCGTGCTCATCATCCTCGCCCTCTTCGCCTTCTTCTTGGGCACCATGCAGGAGTCCTACTTCCGCGGGGTGGACGATGCCGAATACGTCATCTACGGCTGGCTCTTGGCCGGAGTGCTCATGGTCGCCACCTCGACGGTGCCGCTTGGTTTCATGGAGATCATGACCGGCGACAGGACCCGCAAGAACATCAACGACTTCTATGTGACGCCACTCTCCCGGGCGAAGATCGTCATGAGCTATCTCATCGCCGCCGTGACCATCTCGACCATCCTGGGCATCGTGAACCTCGCGGTGGGACAGATCGTCCTCCTCTTCAACGCCGGCACCATCCTGCCCCTTTTCGACCTTCTCAGGGTCATGGGACTCATCGTGCTCTCCTCGGCGCTCTTTTCCACGGTCTTCTTCTTTGTCGTGAGTTTCTTGAAGACGGGAAGCGCCCACGGCACGCTCGCCACCCTCTTCGGCACCCTCGTGGGCTTCCTCACCGCGATCTATGTCCCCTTGCAGGCGCTCGGCAGCACCTTGACCGGTTTCCTCTCCGCCCTGCCCACCTTGCAGGCGGCGGCCCTCTTCCGCACCGTCTACATGCGCGAGGCGGTGGGTGAACTCTTCGCCGGCGCCGACGAGGCCCTCGCGACCTACAAGAGCGATTTCGGCCTCGAGATCGACCTTTTCGGCCTCTCTCCCGACCCCTGGGTGCTCTTCTTGATGCTCGTCGGCTGGACGGTGCTCTTCTTCGGCCTCTCGGTCTGGCGACTTTCCCGGGTGAAACTGTGACCATGCGCCGCCGGATGTTTCCTTTGGCGGATTATGCTATAATGAGCTTGATTCTCCCATCCCATAAGAAAGGGGCCCGGACATGTCCATAAAGGACCTCCGCCACATCTCCACCAAAAAAGGCGACGAAGGCTACTCCCGCGACTATTCGAATGAAAAGCTCCCCAAGGACGACATCCTCTTCGAGGTGCTGGGCACGATCGACGAGTTGAGCGCCTTTTTGGGGCTCACCTTCCACTATGCCCGCTATGAGCAGATCAAGGTCATCCAGGACGCCTTGCGGGCGGTGAACGCGCTCGTGGCCACGAATCCCGCTGCCAAGAACTACGGGGAACTCCGTGCCATCACCGAGGAGGACATCGCCTTCATCGAGGAACAAGAAGAGAAGTTGCTTTTGGCTGCAGAAATCCAGAACCGTTTCTACCTGCCGGGCAGCGAGACCACGCTGCCGAACGCCTATTTCGACTACGCCCGCACGATCTGCAGAAGGGCGGAACGGAAACTCGTCCTCTACAAGAACAAGAAGAAGCGCAACGACTTGGCTTGTTGTCAGAAGTACATGAACCGCCTTTCGGACCTCCTTTTCCTCCTCGCCAGGAACTTCAACGCTTGAGCGAAAGGGCTTAGACGCCCTTTCTTTCCGAAAAAGAAAGACCCAACACCAGAAAGGATGATACCCATGGACACAAAAATCGGTGTCGTCACCGACACGAACGCTTGTCTGGACTATTTCGATCATGATCACGACATTCCCATCCTCCGGAGCATCATCCACTTGGGCGACAAGGAATACCTCGACCATGTGGAGTTGACCGCCGACGATTTCTATCGGCATTTGAAGAGCGATTCCGCCCTCTTCCCCAGGACCTCCCAGCCACCCACGGCGGAGATGATCACCACCTACAAAAAGATGGCCGAAAAAGGCTACACGGACATCATCTTCGTGACGATCTCGCAATACATGAGCGGCATCCACGGCGCGGCCAAGGTCGCCGCGAAGGAAGTTCCCGAAGTCAGTGTCCACGTCTTCGATTCGCGTTCGGTCGCCTTTCCGCAAGCGAAGATGACCCTCAAGGCCGCCGAGCTCGCCGCCCAAGGCGAGACGGTCGATAAAATCCTCGAAGAACTCGCCCGCATCCGCGACAACAACCACATCTATTTCGCCGTCGACACGCTGGCCTATCTCGTCAAGAACGGCCGCCTCTCGAACGCGCAGGGCTTCATGGGGAGGATGTTGAAGATCAAGCCGCTTTTGCACATCTCCAAAGAGGGCAGGGTCGAGAACATCGAGAAGATCCGCACGTTCAAACGGGCCGTGAACCGCGTCATCGACATGTATCTCGAAGAGACGGCGGACATGACGGTCTCCCCCTTCATCTGCCACGCCCACAACAAAGAGACCCGGGACTATATCGAAAGCGTGCTGAAAGAGCACGACCCCTCCCTCGACAAAGTCTTCAGCATGCCCTTGACTCCGGCGGTCGGGGCCCACTCGGGACCCGGGGCCATCGGGCTCGGCTACATCCGCGAGAAGTCATAGGACATTCCCCCACATCCTCGGAGCGGCAGCTTGCGGGGATTTTTTTTCGCGATGTTATTGTGTGTTGCGCAAAAATGTGATATATTAATTGTGTGACACACAATTGGAGGAGGGAAACGACATGAATCCCCAATTCAAAAGGGGTATCCTGGAACTCCTCGTGTTGAAGATCGTCAAGGACCGCCCCCGTTCCGGCTATGAAGTGATGGCGACGCTGGGCCAATACATCGATGTCGGCCTGAACACCATCTATCCGATATTGCGTCGTCTGGCCAAGCAGGGTCTTTTCACCGTCGAAAGGGAGCAGGGGGCCGTCGGCGCGCCACGGAAAATCTATAGGATCACCGCTGAAGGGGAAGAGAGGCTCTTCGCCTTCAAGCGGGACTGGGAGGCATTCTTGGCGAAGGTATTGAAGATTCTCGGAGGTGGAAACGATGATTGACGAGTTTTTGCAAAACCTCAAGAAGATGCTCGCTACGTTCGAGATGACGCAAACGGAGAAAGAAGAGATCATCAAGGATTACGAAGAGATGGCCCAAGAGGCCTTGGATTCCGGCAAGACGGAAGAAGAGGTCGTCACGCTCTTCGGGGCGCCGGCCGACATCAAGGCGGATCTTCTGCGAATGTATCCGCAGAAGGACAAGACGGGTCCCTATGCCAAACTCGTGGCCCTCTCGCCCTTTTTGTCCTTGATCGCCTTCATCCTCCTCGGGGTGTTCTTCGCGGCGTGGCATCCTTCCTGGCTCGTCTTCTTGCTTGTTCCAATCACGGGCATCTTCAACTCCCGGAAGCACATGGGCCCGCTTTCCTTCATCACGGCGATATCGCCCTTTATGGCCTTGATCGCCTTCTTTCTCACGGGGTACTTCACGGGGGTGCACAATCCCACCTGGCTCATATTCTTCATCGTCCCCCTTTGCGGCTTCCTCGCTGAAAAGACGCTCTGGAAGCGTCTGGTCCTCGTTTTGAGCCTACTTGTCTCGTGCGGCCTCTATCTGGTCGTCTTCTATACGACGGGAGACACCCTCACGGCGCTTCCCGCTTTCCTCGTGGTCATCGTCGCGGGGCTCACGACCGGCAACATCGTCATCGGCTTCGACGGTCTGGGAAGCCTTGGGGAAAAAGGCGCCCTCATCCTGGGCGCGGCGCTTTTCGTCCTTTTCGGCTACCTCTTCGACGCCTGGGTGGTCAGTTGGCTCTTCTTCCTCCTCCTTCCCGTGACGAGCATCCTCCAAAAGAAGACAAAACGCCACCTCTTCACGGCCCTCTCCCCTTTCGTCTCGCTCACCGTCTTCATGCTCGTCGGCTATTTCACGGGGTATTGGCATCCGGGCTGGCTCGCCTTCCTTCTCGTCCCCATCACGGCCATCGTCGAGAACGCTTGAGGGCGAACTGTGCTATAATAGGGGTTGGATGAGGAGGGATACCCTTGAAAGCGCCTTTCCGCTTTTTGCGCAACGGCATCATCCTCCTTCTTTTGACGATGAACCATCTTCTCATCGTCACCTATTTCATCCCCGAGAATCCCCTCACGAACGTGTTCATGATCCTTTTCGCCATCGCCAACATCGCCTATCTCATCCGTCATTTCACGCTCACCATCCGACTGCATCCACTGTTCAAGGCGGATGAAGAGTTCCGGGGACACCCCGTCCTCTATGTGAACCTCTTGTTGGGCGTGGTCGTGAACGCCGCTTTCATGTATCTTCTGTTCGTCCATCTGATTGCGCGCATCTTCGCGCTCGGAGGATTTCTGGCCGCCTGAAGAGCGGCCTTTTTCGTTTAATTGTGCAAACCTTCCGTTTTGCGCGCGGAAGGATGTTATAATAAAAAAGAGGCCTGCCGTGCCAATCTTTTATGAAAGGACGCTTTCGGACATGAAGAACGATTGGGAGAAACGCATCCGTCGAGCCCGTGCGCTCATCGCCCGGGGGCGATTCCAGCGTTTCGTGACGAAAGAGCTCTCCGGCTACGAGAAAGCGCCGGTGAGCGACCGGATCCGGATCGAGGGGAAAATCTATGTCCCCTTCATCGACATCGAGACAGAAGCGGTGGTCTATGTCGCCGAAGCCGGGAAGAACCAAGACCGGGTGCACACCGTCCTCACCTTCTCCGCCCGCGAGGTCGAAGCGGCTTCAAAGGCTTATGATTGGTACGATGCGGACTCTTGAAACCCATGAGCACCCGCTTGATGGTGCTCATGAAATCTATGGAAAGGGGATTCGATCCACATGAAAAGATTCCTTCTCGGTTTCACACTCTTTTTGTTCACTTTGACGCTTGCCGCTTGCGGGCTCTTCGAGGATTCGCCGGAAGACGTGGCCGATGACACCCTTGAAGACTTCGACGGCACCCTGGGCCATCTGGAGCCCCTCTTCGACAACATCGAGGAGGGCGACACCAATACGCTGCAATTCCGCTTCGACGCCGTCTATAACGACGGCGATATGCGAGAAGAGGTGCGCATCGACGTCTTGAACCGCTACGTCCGGACCGAAGAAACGCTGCACACCGAACTCTTCATGGACATCCGGATCGATGACGAAGAAATGGAGGTCCATTTCTTCACCATCGAGACCGAAGATTCTTTGACATATTATGTCGATGCCTCCCGCCTCTTCGAAGAATTGCAGGACGAACTTGACGACGAAGCGGATGTCGACATCTTCGAACTTTTCGCCATCGAACACGACTTTCTCCGCTTCGAGATCGAAGAGGACCTGTTAGAGGCCGTCACGGACCATTTCCAAGATGAATTCGCAGACGAGATCGAAGACGAGCTCGGCGTTTCCATCGAGGATTTCGAGGCGATGGTCGCCGAGATGACGAGGTTCGAAAAGTACACGAACCTCGCCTACTATGACGACCACGAACATCTCGAGGTCGCGCTCGAAAAATCGGGCGACACCCAGGTCGAGACCGTGATGACCATGAACCGCGACATGTTCGAGGATCTTTTGAAAGACCTCTTCGAAGACATCCTCGCCACCATGCGCATCATGGACGACACCCTCCCCGAAGACGTCGAGGACTTCGAGCCCTACCAGGAGATGATGGCGGAGATGGACGATTTCGAGAGCCACACCTTCCGCCTCGTCCATGAACCCTACGACCCCACCCACATGGACTTCGAGCTCGATTTCCTCCCGCTACTCGCCCAACTGGATCCCGAACACCATGAGCACTACGAGGTGTTCGAGGCCAGTCTGCACATGTCGCTCGGGGCCGAAATCGAAACCCCCGACGAATACACCGACATGAACCGCATCATGGATGAGATCATGATGGCCTCCTACACGGGGGAAGCCATGTTCATCCTCCAACAGGCCGCCATGTTCATGGACATCGTCAGTCCGGGAGAACATACACTCGGAAGCCTTGAAGACGACTTCGGATTCTTGCGTCTCCGTTTTTCCCGTTCGAGCACCATCACCTTCATCGACGGCGATGATTTCGATGTTGTCGGCAACTTCAAGCATCTCGACGACAGCGACATCTTCCATGA
>PUMR01000056.1 GCA_003551455.1 Mollicutes bacterium
CATCCCGGCCCCTCGCTCGTTGTCGCCTACAGTCCCTGCATCGCCCACAAGATCAAGGGCGGCCTCACCAATTCGGCCAAGCAGGCCGAGATGGCGACCAAGGTCGGATACTGGCCCACCTACCGTTTCGACCCCAAACGCGCCGAACAGGGCAAGAACCCCTTCCAGCTCGACGCGAAAGAGCCCGATTGGGAGAAATATCACGACTACCTCATGAGCGAGGCCCGCTATGCCCAGCTTCATTCCATCAATCCCGACAGGGCCGACGACCTCTTGAAAGCCAACCTCGAGGACGCGAAGAAGCGCTGGCGGATGTACAAACGCTATGAAGCGATGGACTACAGCGAGGAGAAGACCTCTTAGACACCTATCCCACAAGGTGTCCGCCCTTCACGGGCGGGCACCTTTTTCTCTTGCAAAAAAGGATGTAAGCGTTTATAATATATAGTCAAACAGCAAGTCCCACAACGAAGAGAGTGGATTTTCATGACCATGAACCCCGAAGTCGACCTTCTCTACATTTTGCAGAGTCTCGGCCTCACCGTCCTTTTCGTGGGCCTGATCGGTTTCGAGCGCCAGCGCCGCAACAAGATCGCCGGGCTGACCACGCATCTGCTCGTCGCGATCGGCGCCGCCGGTATCACCATGGTCCAGCAGATGATGGTCTATGACGCCATCGCTTTCATCGAGGCCAATCTCGACAATCCCGAAATTCTCGAACACGCCGACCTCACCATCGAGCGCCAACGTATCGTGGCGCAGATCATCTCGGGAATCGGCTTTTTGGGCACGGGTACGATTTTGAAGACGCAAGGGCACATCAGCGGTCTCACGACCGCTTCGACACTCTGGATAAGCGCCATCATCGGCATCATCTTCGGCTACGGCCTGCACACCATCGGCATCGCCGTGAGCCTCACCACCCTCTTCGTGCTCACCATCATCAAGAACGTCATCCGCCACCAGGTCGACGAACACCACTGATTGTCCGCCCCCTTCGGGGGGCTTTTTTTTGGGAGTACCCCCGACTTGCCCCCGGGCGGCTTCTTTGTTAGAATAGGTGCGGCCGAGAAGGCGGTTTATCGTTTCGTTTCCCAAACAGCCCTTCTTCATATACAATAGGTGTGGAACACAAGGAGGTTTTACCATGGCCGAGTTGAGAATAGAGAACCTGCATGCCGAAGCCGAGGGACACCGCATCCTCCGCGGCGTCGACCTCGTGATCGAGTCCGGCAAGACGCATGCCATCATGGGTCCCAACGGCACCGGCAAGAGCACCCTGGCCAGTGTTATCATGGGCCATCCCCGCTACAAGGTCACCGCCGGGAAGATCACGTTGGACGGCGAGGACGTCCTCGCCATGAGCACGGACGAGCGCGCACGCGCGGGCCTCTTTTTGGCCATGCAGTCGCCGGCCGCGGTGCCCGGCGTGACGAACTCCGACTTCATCAAGGCCGCGATGGACGCGCGGAGGGAAGGCGAGAAGAACATCCCGCTCTTTAGGTTCATCAAACAGTTGGACGAGGCGGTCTCTCTGCTCAGGATGCGCGAGGATCTGCCGCACAGGTATCTGAACGACGGCTTCAGTGGCGGCGAGAAGAAGCGGAACGAGATTCTCCAGATGCGCATGTTGCAACCGAAAGTCGCCATCTTGGACGAAATCGACTCCGGTCTCGATGTCGACGCCTTGAAGATCGTCGGCGACAACGTCACCGCGATGAAGGACGGCAAGCTCGGCCTTCTCCTCATCACGCACTATCAAAGGCTTCTCGACTATATCAGCGCCGACAAGGTGAGCGTCATGATGCAAGGAAGGATCGTCAAGACGGGCGATGAGGACCTCATGAAAAGAATCGACACGGAGGGGTATGATTGGATCAAGGAAGAACTCGGCATCGAGGACGAACGGGTCGTCCCCGATGACGACGAACGCGTCTTCTTGGAAAAATGCGCCACGAAGGAAGCGTTCGAGAAGTGACCAAGAAACCTACGCCCTCCCGCCTCCGTTTTCCGGGGGACTCCGACCTCGTCCGCTTCCGTGACGGAAGCACCCCGACCCGGGACCTCCCCCGGGGAGTAACCCTCCATGATGAAGAAAGCGCGCCCCGGAGGGTCCGCGATTGTTTTGCCAAAGCCTCGCTTCCCCAAGACGACGACCACCCGACCCACTATCTCGTCATCGGCAAGGACGCCGATTCGGGACGACCCTTGCGCATCGCGCGCGAATGGACCCGCGTCGCTGCCCGCGGAAGGATCGCCGTCCATCTCGAAAGGGGGGCAAAGGCGGAAATCCGCGCGATCGCCACCGACGAGGACGGGACCCTCGTCGACGACGCCTGGGATTTCTTCCTCGAGGAAGCCTCCTCCCTCACTTTCTCCTCCCTTTCCGTCTATGCCGAGAACTCCATGGCCCGCACCCGCCGGCGGGCGCATGTCGGCGCCGAAGCCGTTCTCGCTTTGCACACCGGCGCGCTGGGCCAAGAGAACGCCCACCAGGAGAATGTCATCACCCTTGTCGGAAAAGAGGCCCAAGCCAGTGTCCGTGGGGTCGTCTTTTCCGCCGAGAACCAAGAGACCGTCATGAAGACCGCGATGGTCCATGAAGCGCCCGCCACCGAAAGTCTCATCGAACACTACGGCGTCGCCGCCGACAAGAGTTTTCTCGCTTTCGAGTCGGCGAGCCGCATCGATAAAGGCATGAAGAAGAGTTCCGCCCGGCAGAAGAACCGCGGGGTCGTCCTCGGGAGAAACGCCCGGCTTGATGCGAATCCCCTCCTCTACATCGACGAGTACGATGTCGAAGCCGCTCACGGAGCGGCCATCGGCAGGATCGACGAGGAGGAGCTCTACTATCTCATGAGCCGGGGGCTCACCGAACGCGAGGCCCAGATGCTCATCATCCGCGGGTTCTTGACGCCGTTGGCAAGGATCGAGAAAGAAGAGGGCATCGAAGAAGCCGTCCGCACTCTCGTGAAAGAAAGGATCGGGTAGGTGACCGGTATGGACCTTGCACGCTTGCGCGATGATTTCCCCGTATTGAAAAGGAAGCATGTCCGCTATTTCGACACGGCGGCGACGAGTCTCACGCCGAAGCCGGTCGTCAGCCGGATGCAGGACTACTATGAGAACCTCTCGGCGAACGTCCACCGGGGGGTGTATGGACTGAGCCACGAGGCCACCGAACAATACGAGACGGCGCGGGGCACCATCGCCCGTTTCATCAACGCCTCCCCCGGAGAATGCGTGTTCACCCGCGGCGCCTCGAGCGCCTTGAACCTGGTGGCGACCGGACTGACCGACCGGATCGGCGCGGGCGACGAGATTATCGTGAGCGAACTCGAACATCATTCCAACTTCCTTCCTTGGCTCAATCTCGCCAAGAGGAAGGGGGCAAAGCTCGTCTTCGTCCCCTTGACGAAGGAAGGACGCATCACGACGGACAATTTCAAAAGCGTCCTCACCGACAAGACGAAAATCGTCTCTTTGACCCATGTGTCCAACGTGTTCGGCTATAAGACCCCCGTGGAAGCGATCACCCGTCTGGCCCGGGCGAAGGGGGCCACCGTCGTGGTGGACGCCGCGCAATCGGCGCCGCACATCCCCATCGACGTCAAGCGGATCGACTGCGACTTCCTCGCCTTTTCCTCCCACAAGGCACTGGGACCCACGGGTCTCGGCGTGCTCTATGGGAAGAAAGCGCGCCTTGAAGAGATGGAACCCGTCGAATACGGCGGCGACATGGTGGATCTCGCCGAGAAGGACCATGCCACCTGGCAGGATCCCCCGATCAAGTTCGAGACGGGGACCCCGCCCATCGCCGAGGTCCTCGGTTTCGCCGAAGCCGTTCGCTATATCGAGAGCATCGGCTTCGCGACCATCAAGAAACACGAAGACGCGCTCCGCGATTACGCCATGGCGAAACTGCGGACCCTCGAAAGCGTCACCATCCACAACGAGAACACGGAAGGAAGCGTCATCAGCTTCAACATCGACGGCGTGCATCCGCATGATGCGGTGACCATCCTCGACCATGAGGGCTACGCTCTCCGGGCGGGGCACCACTGCGCCCAACCCTTGATGAGCTGGCTCCGGGTGCCGGCGACCCTCCGTGCCTCTTTCTACATCTACAACACCAAAGAAGAATGCGACGGCCTCGTGGAAGCCGTCCGCCAAGCCCGCGACTATTTCCTTTCACCCTGAATGCGAGGAGGAACCCCGATGCGCAAGCTCGACAACCTATACAGACAAATCATCATGGACCACTACAAGAACCCCCGGAACAAGGGCATCCCCGAAGACGACCGCTACCGGAAGGAACACATCCGCAACCCTTCCTGCGGTGACGATGTGACCATCGCCACCCTCGTCGAAAAGGGTCATGTCAAAGACATCCGCCAAGACGGCACCGGCTGCAGCATCTGTTGTGCGAGCGCGAGTGTCCTTTCCGAACTGCTCAAGGACAAGACGGTCGCCGACGCTTTGCATGTGAGCGCGAACTATGTGGACATGATCATGGGCAAGCCCTTCGATGAAGCGATCGAGCTCGAAGACGCCCTCGCCTTCGAAGGCGTGAAGGATTTTCCCGCCCGCTTGAAATGCGCGACCATCGCCTGGAAGGCTTTCGACGCCACAGTCAAAGACGGTGAGAACGATGAATGAAGACACGAAAAAAGAGATCGAACGCCTGATCGGCGATTACAAATACGGTTTCAAGACCGAGACGAAATCCCTCCGGGACACGGGGAAGGGCCTCACTAGAGACATCGTCGAAGAGATTTCCGCCATCAAGGAGGAGCCCGAATGGATGCGGGAATTCCGTCTCGAGGCCTATGCCACCTTCTTGGAAAAACCCCTGCCCGCTTTCGGTCCCGACCTTTCCGCCATCGATTTCGCGAGCCTCACCTATTACCGGAAACCCTCCGAGCGGAGCGAACGTTCCTGGGAAGACGTCCCCGAAGAGATCAAGAACACCTTCGAGAAACTCGGCATCCCCGAGGCCGAACGTAAATTCCTGGCCGGGGTCGGCGCGCAGTTCGAGAGCGAGGTCGTCTATCACTCGACCCTCGAAGAACTCGAGAAGCAGGGCGTCATCTTCCTGGACACCGACACCGCCCTGAAGGAACACCCCGAGATCTTCAAGGAGTACTTCGCCAAGGCCATCCCTTCCGGAGACAACAAGTTCGCCGCCTTGAACAGCGCCGTCTGGAGCGGCGGATCCTTCATCTACGTACCGAAGGGCGTGAAGGTGGAAAAGCCCTTGCAGTCCTATTTCCGCATCAACGCCGAACAGATGGGCCAGTTCGAACGCACCCTCATCGTCGTCGAGGAAGGCGCTTCCCTCCACTATGTAGAAGGTTGCACGGCCCCCGTCTATACGACGGAGAGTCTGCATGCGGCCAATGTCGAGATCTTCGTCAAGAAGGGCGGGTATTGTCGTTACACGACGATCCAGAACTGGGCGTCGAACGTCAACAACCTCGTCACGAAACGGGCCATCGTCGAAGAAGACGCCCACATGGAATGGGTCGACGGCAACATCGGCAGCCACATCAACATGAAATACCCCGCCTGCATCCTGAAGGGCGACCGCGCCAAGGGGACGACCATCTCCATCGCTTTCGCCGGGAAAAACATGCACCAGGACACCGGCGCCAAGATGATCCATCTCGGCCGGGACACCACGAGCACGATCATAAGCAAATCGATGAGCGCGAAAGGCGGAAAGGTGAACTACCGCGGCCTCGTCCATCATGCCCCGAGTGCCACGGGCGCCAAGACGAACGTCGAATGCGACACTTTGATCCTCGATGAAGAGAGCACCTCGGACACCCTCCCCGCGAACATCGTCAAGAACAACGCCGCCATGGTCCAACACGAGGCGAGCGTCTCCAAGGTGAACGAAGAGCAGCTCTTCTATCTCATGAGTCGCGGCCTCACGGAAGAAGAGGCCACGGAGATGATCATCATGGGCTTCATCGAACCGTTCGCCCGCGAGCTTCCCATGGAATACGCGGTCGAGCTGAACCAGCTCATCAAACTCGAAATGGAAGGGTCCGTCGGCTGAGGACCCTTTTTCTCTTAAAAAACCCGACCAAGGAAGGAAGATGGATTTTGCGCTATCGAAGAACGAAAATGAGCGGCTTGCCGTTCCCGGAACTCTCTTTGGGACTTTGGCAACATTTCGGCCACGAAAACGACCTCGAAAGCATCAAACGTATCATCAAGAAGGCGTTCTGCGCCGGTATCACCCATTTCGACCTCGCCAACAACTACGGCGCCCCCCCGGGGTCGGCCGAAGCGAATTTCGGCAGGATCCTCAAAGAGGAAGCCTGGCTTGAACGCAAGAAGGTCCTCATCGCGACGAAGGCGGGGTTCCGTATGTGGGAAGGCCCCTATGGCGACGGCGGCAGCCGCAAATACATGCTCGCTTCCCTTGAGGAGTCCTTGACGAGACTGAATGTGGATTATGTCGACATCTTCTATTCGCACCGCTATGACGCTGCCACTCCGCTCGCAGAGACCATGGGCGCACTCCATGATGCCGTGAGACAAGGTAGAGCCCTCTACATCGGCCTTTCGAACTATCCCAAGGACAAGCTCGCCGAAGCGATCCGCATCCTGAAAGCCTTGGGGACCCCGCCGCTCGTCTATCAGGGCCATTATTCGCTTCTCGACCAGGGTGTGAAGGAGGACGGGACGCTCGCGCTCCTCGAGGAGGAGGGCGTCGGTTTCGTCCCTTATGCCGTCTTCAACCACGGCCTGCTCACGACGAAATATCTCGAGGGCGTCCCCGCCGACTCCCGCGCCGCGGACAAGAGTCATCCCTTCATCGGCGAAGAGGATGTGACCGGCGGCTTGCGCGAACGCTTGCGCCGACTCGATGTCCAAGCGCAAGAAAGGGACGCGCGCATCACCCATCTCGCCCTGCGGCACGTGTTGCAAACGGAGAATGTCGTCACGGCCCTCATCGGCATCCGGGACGAAGCCCAGCTGGACGACCACCTCGAAGGCCTCGCGAAGGAGATAGACGACATCGTGCCCGAGCGTCTGGATGGTGAGGGATAAAACGCTTACGCTCTTCATCCGGTTTAACTTTCCGTGCACTTGCGCTATAATAATAGAATGAAACGAAAAGAGCCATAAGAAAGGGAATGATCCGCACATGAAAAAGAGTATCGACGCCATCCGCTTTTTGGGCTTGGACATGACCAACAAGGCCGAAAGCGGACATCCGGGCATCGTCCTCGGTGCCGCCCCCATCCTCTATCACCTTTTCCGCGACCACATGAAGGCCGACCCGGCCGAACCCGACTGGTTCGACCGCGACCGTTTCGTCCTCTCGGCCGGCCACGGTTCCGCCCTGATCTATGCGTTGTTGCATTATGCCGGCTACGACGTGACCCTCGACGACCTCAAGGATTTCCGCCAGGTCGGTTCGAAGACGCCGGGCCATCCCGAATATGGAGACACGGCCGGTATCGAGGCGACGACCGGCCCCCTGGGACAGGGCATCTCGATGGCCGTCGGCATGGCCATCGCCGAGGCGCATCTCGCCGCCCGCTTCAACAAGGACGATCTGAAACCTGTCGACCATTTCACCTATGTGCTCATGAGCGACGGCGATTTCCAAGAGGGCGTGGCCCAGGAGAGCATGAGCCTGGCAGGACATCTCGGCCTCGCCAAGCTCGTCGTGCTCTTCGATTCGAACGATGTCCAGCTCGACGGTCCGACCGCGGACACCACGAGCGACGATATCCGCATGAAGGTCGAAAGCATGAACTGGCACTATGAACACGTCGCCGACGCCAACGACTTGGAAGCGCTGCACAAGGCTGTCGAAAAAGCCAAACAAAGCGACAGGCCCAGTTTCATCGAAGTGAAGAGCGTCATCGGCGAAGGGTCCACCGTGGCCGGCACGAGCGCCGCTCACGGGAAGCCGCTGGGCGCAGAGGAGACCGATTCCATGCGGCAGGCGAAAGGCTTCGCCGCCGGTCCTTTCGAGACGCTCGACGAAGTCTACGATGATTTCGCCGCGTCCTTCAAGAAACGGGGCGTTGCCGCCCGGAAACAATGGCTCGAGACGCTCGAGGCTTACAAAACGGCCCACCCCGAGACCTACAGGGAGTTCATGGCGTTACTCGAAGGCCGAACGGACCTCGATTTCGCATCGGTCCTTCCCGAAAAGTCCGTGGGCACGGTTGAAGCCACGCGGAACTCCATGGGCGAATGCCTGACGGCGCTCGGTAACCATCTTCCCGCTCTCATCGGCGGTTCCGCCGATCTCTCCGGCAGCACCAAGGCCAAAGGCAACGACGGTGATTTCACCAAGGAAAACCGCCTCGGCCGGAACATCAACTACGGTGTCCGCGAACACGCCATGGGCGCCATCACCAACGGGCTCGTCCTCCATGGGATGCGGGCCTTCAGCGGCGGTTTCCTCATCTTCTCCGACTACATGAAGGCCTCGATGCGGCTCGCTTCGCTGATGGCGATTCCCGCCACCTACATCTTCACCCACGACAGCGTCGCCGTCGGGGAAGACGGCCCGACGCATGAACCGATCGAACAGCTCGCCGCTTTCCGGGCCACCCCGAACATGAACGTGGTCCGTCCGGCGAACGCCATCGAAACGCGTCACGCTTTGCGCTTTGCCATGGAGAGCGAAAAGACCCCGACCCTCGTCGCCCTCACCCGCCAGAAGACCGAAGCTTTGGCCGATGTCACCTATGAGGATTTCCGTAAAGGCGCCTATGTCGTCCGTGACGTCGACGACGCCGAAGGCACGCTCCTCGCTTCGGGCTCCGAAGTGGAACTCGCCCATGCCGCGGCCGAAGAACTCGAGAAGGACGGCGTCAAGGTCCGGGTCGTCTCCATGCCGTCGATGGAACTCTTCCTCCGACAGCCAAAAGAGGTGCGCACAGCCATCCTCGGAGAGGATGAGAAGATCCTCGCCATCGAGATGGCGGCTTCACTGCCCTGGTACCGTTTCACCCGGCATGTCATGGGCATCGACACGTTCGGGGAAAGCGGCAAGGGGGACGAAGTCGTGGCGCATTTCGGTTTCACCCCCGAAGCCGTGGCGAAGCGTTTCAAATCCATATGACAAGCCGAGGGGCGCCCACCGGGGCCCCTCGCTTTCTTGTCGCGGCCGATTTTCCCAAGCCGCCGCCCCTTTCCGCTTCGAAAAGTCCCGTGTATAATCGGAAACGAAAAGGCGAGAAGGAGGGGACGGATGCACTATATCAAGAAGGATGCGTCCGGCATCGCCGTGAGTGACGGCAAGCGGACGCGGCGTCTGGCTTGTTCTTTGCAGGGGTATCTCGACGGCTTGTTGCTCGGGGAACTGACGACATTCGAAGGAAGGATGGCGGCTCTCCGGAAACGGACGGGGATGAAGCGGAACCTCCCCATCCCCATCGATGATACCATCTGTCTCTATCCCACCAAGAGCCTCCGCGAGCCCGATGTCGTCTGCATCAACTACCACCGGGTCCTCTCGATCCGGGACAAGCGGTCTTTTTCGGAGGTCATCTTCAAGGACCTCTCCATCCTCACCGTCGACATGCCCTATGGAAAACTGGCCCGAAAACACGCCAAGACCGCCTGTCTTTTGGAAAGACTGGGATATCGGACGAATCCCGGATAGGAAAACGGCGAATAAGAAAGTGTTTTCAGAGGTCTCCCCGCAATGGATTTACGCGGGGAGATTTTGTATAATGAATATGGTTGACTCTGCAATGAAGGAGATGAACGACATATGCGCAAGAAGACCATTCGCGACATCGACGTCAAAGGAAAGACGGTCCTTTGTCGCGTGGATTTCAACGTTCCCATGGAAGAGGGGAGGATCACCGACGACAACCGCATCCGCCAAGCCGTTCCCACGATAGAACACCTCATCGGGAAAGAGGGCAAGGTCGTGTTGTTTTCGCATCTCGGCCGGATCAAGGAAAAGGCCGACATGAAGGGGAAATCCCTCGCTCCCGTGGCCGAAAGGCTCGCCGAACTGCTGGACAAGCCCGTCAAGTTCGTCGGCGAGACGCGCGGCGAAGAACTCGAAGCCGCCATCGCCTCCCTCGCCCCCGGGGCGGTCCTCATGGTCGAGAACACCCGCTTCGAGGATGTCGACGGCAAGAAGGAATCGAAGAACGACGCTGAACTCGGCCGCTATTGGGCTTCCCTCGGCGACGTGTTCGTCAATGACGCCTTCGGGACCGCACACCGGAACCACGCCTCGAACGTCGGCATCGCGAGACACATGGACGAAGTGGCCGCCGGGCTGCTCTTGGAGAAAGAAATCAAATTCATCGGGGAGGCCATCGAGAATCCCGACCGGCCTTTTGTCGCTCTGCTCGGCGGCGTGAAAGTCTCCGACAAGATCGGCGTCATCGAGAACCTCTTGAAAAAGGCCGACATCATCCTCATCGGCGGCGGCATGAGCTATACCTTCATGAAAGCTCAAGGACTCGAGATCGGCACAAGCGTCGTCGAGGCGGACAAAGTGGACCTCGCCGAACGTCTGTTGGAGAAAGCCGAAGGGAAGATCCATCTCCCCGTGGACTATGTCGTGACCAAGGAATTCAAGAATGATGCACCTTCCCGCATCAGTGACGCCAAGGGCATCCGTCCCGACGAGATGGGCATGGACATCGGGCCCGAGACCCTGAAGAAGTATTCCGACATCTTGCAAAACGCCAGCACCGTCGTCTGGAACGGCCCCTTCGGCGTGTTCGAGTTCGACAACTTCGCCAAAGGGACCAAGGGCATCCTCGAATCGCTGGCTTCCCTCAAGAACGTGACGACGATCCTCGGCGGCGGCGACAGCGCCGCAGCCGCCATCAGCATGGGCTATGAAGACAAGATCACCCACATCTCGACCGGCGGCGGTGCGAGCCTCGAGTATCTCGAAGGCAAGGAACTGCCCGGCATCAAGTGTGTCGATGATCTGTGAGAGGAAGAGGAGATGACCGATGAAAAAAGAGCTAGTCATCCATAACACGGCCGGTCTCCACGCCGCGTTGGCGGCCAAGCTGGTCCAAGTGGCGAGCGAGTTCCAATCCGAGGTGTGGATCGAGTACGCCGACAAGACGGTCGACGCCAAGTCGGTGCTCTCGCTTATCAGTCTCGCCGTCCCGAGCGGTGAGAATGTCGTCGTCAAGGCGGACGGCAAGGACGCCGAAGAGGCGATCCTGGAAATCGAGAAAATATTGGAGTAGGTGAAATCCATGCGCAAAGTTGTCATCGCGGGCAACTGGAAGATGTTCAAGACCCGTGACGAAGCGCTGCAGTTCATTTACAACGTGAACATGGAAATCCCGAACCGCGAGCTTGTCGAAAGCGTCATCTGCGCCCAGGCACCGCTTTTGCGCGACCTTGTGAAACGGCAGGGCGACCATCTCCGCATCGGTGCGCAGAACATGCATGAAAAGACCGAGGGCGCCTACACCGGCGAAGTGTCGGCTGCGCTCCTGGAAAACATCGGCGTAGGTTATGTGATCATCGGTCACAGCGAACGACGGGAGCATTTCGGCGAGACCGACGCATCCGTGAACAAGAAACTCCATCAGGCCCTGCGTTACGGCCTTCGCCCCATCGTGTGCGTGGGTGAGCCGCTGACGGTCCGGGAAAAGGGCGGAACAAAAGACCACGTCGAGCGCCAGACAGAACAGGCGCTCGCCGGCTTGAAAGCCGACGAGATGGCGGAAACCGTCATCGCCTATGAGCCCATTTGGGCCATCGGCACGGGCAAGACCGCCACGCCCGAGATGGCCAATGACGCCATAAGGACCATCCGTGAGACCATCGGCCGCCTCTATGACGCGGGAACCGCGGACAAGGTCCGCATCCTCTATGGCGGCAGTGTCAACACCGAGAACCTCGGCGACCTCATCGCCATGGAAGAGATCGACGGCGCCCTCGTGGGTGGTGCGAGCCTCTCTTCGAAGAATTTCCTCCGCATGCTCGCCATCGCGGAAGAACAAGTCACCTGACAACGCGAAAAAAGAAGAGGATGCCCGCCAATTCTGGGGCATCCTCCTTTTTTGGCGAAATTGAAAGCGGAGCCCGGAGGCTCCGCTTTGATGTTAACGGCTGTAGAATTCGACGATGAGGTTCTCTTTGATGTCGGAAAGGATTTCGCTCCGCTCGGGCATCCTGGTGTAGGTGAAGGCCTGGTTCTCGGCGTCATAGTCGATATAGCCGGGAAAATCGTCGTTGCCTTCGAGGTTGTTCTTGATGACGGCGATCTCCTTCGAGCGGTCGCGCAAGGTCACCTTCTGTCCGGGACGGACCCGGTAGGAAGGGATGTCCGTTTTCCTGCCGTCCACACGGAAATGTCCGTGGGTGACGAGCTGACGGGCCTGGCGGCGCGTCCGGGCGAACCCGGCGCGGAAGACCAGGTTGTCGAGGCGGCTCTCGAGCAGGAAGAGGAAGTTCTCGCCCGTTCTCCCCTCGAGTTTCATCGCTTCGCGGAAGGTCTTTTTGAACTGGCGTTCATTGAGGCCGTAGGTGTAGCGGACCTTCTGTTTCTCGTGGAGCTGGGTCGCATACTCGCTCGGCTTTCCGCGGCGCTGTCCGTGTTGTCCGGGGGGATAGGGGCGTTTCCCGAGTTCCTTGCCCGTCTCGAGGGTGGAGAAGCGGAGTCTCCGCGACTTCTTCCAGATGGGACCGGTATAGCGTGCCATACGTATTCCTCCTTTTTCGCGTATTTGCGTAAAAAAAGAGTCCATGTCCTTTCCGGGGTAAGAATGGTTTAGCATCGTTCATCTCGCCAGCAGAGACTACTAGATGACCTGCACGGACCATTCTTTGCGCAAGGAGGGAACATGTAGCTGCCTTTATCACGCATGCGAAGACATTATATGCGAATCAGGGGAGATTGTCAACCACAAGCGCCGAAACCTTTTCGAGCCACTTCCGGTCGGTCGCGTCGAAACGGCCTTTCTCGGGGCTGTCGATGTCCAAGACGGCGATGATTTCTCCATCCTTCACCAAGGGGACGACGATCTCGCTTTCCGTCCGGTCGTCACAAACGATATGCCCGGGGAAGTCATGGACGCTGTCGACGACGACGGTCGCTTTCTTTTCGACGGCCGTGCCGCAGACCCCCTGACCCGGAAGGATTTTCAAACAGCCCGCCCGACCTTGGAAGGGTCCGAGATACAAGGCGTCGTCCGCCATGACGTAAAAGCCCACCCAGTTCACATCGGACAGAAAGTAGTCGATGACACTCGCGGCGTTCGCGAGTGTGGCATACCAGGGGACGTTCGTATCGAGGTAATGGGGGAGGTTCTCCAAGAGCAATCTGTAGTTCTCTTCTTTGTCTTGGCTTCTTTCTACGGGCACGAACATGCTTACCACCTCACAAGAATGATAATAAATCCCGGCCCAAAACGCAACGGTCGTGATAATATGTTAGAATGATAGTGCGCAGAAAGAAGGTGCCAACATGATCGACAGGATTCTCGTCCGTTACGGTGACCTCACCCTCAAAGGACGCAACAAGAAACGTTTCATCGACCAAGCCGTACAACGGGTCCAAGAGAAGATGACAAGCGACAAGGTCACCTTGGAGCGGGCCCATGACAGGCTCTATGTCCGCTTGAACGGCGAGCTTGCCGACATCGTCGTCCGCGATCTGCAGAGGGTCAGCGGTCTCAGGAGCTTCTCCTTGGTCCACAAGGTCGAAAAAAGCATGGACGCCATGAAAAAGGGCGCCCTCGACCTCTTGCGAGAAGAGGTCAAAGCCCCGACGACGTTCAAGGTCGAGACCAAGCGCGCCGACAAATCCTTCCCCCTCACCTCTCCCGAAATCTCGAAAGCGGTCGCCGCCCACGTCATCCCGCGGATGGACCTGCTCGAAGCCGACGTGCACAATCCCGAGCGCACCCTGAATGTGGAAATCCGGGGCGAAGGCGCCTATCTCTATTGCGGGAAGGTCGAAGGCCTCGGCGGCTTCCCCGTCGGCTCCATGGGCAAAGGCTTGTTGTTGCTTTCGGGCGGCATCGATTCGGCTGTCGCCGGCTTCCTCTCCCAAAAGAAGGGCATCGAGACCGAATACATCCATTTCGAGTCGACCCCGATGACGCCCATCGAGAGTGTCGACAAGGCGATAGAGCTTTGCGAGCGCCTCGCGGTCTATGCGAAAAAGGATAGGGTCACACTCCACATCTTCCCGCTCTTTTCCGTTCATGAAGCCATCCTGCAAAATGTCCCCGAACCCTACCACATCGCGATCCTCCGCCGGATGATGGTCCGCATCGCCGACAGAGTGGCCGCCCACCGTCGCATCCCCGTCCTCCTCACGGGCGAGAGTGTCGGTCAGGTCGCGAGCCAGACCCTGACGAGCCTCCATGTCACCGACCATGCCGCCACAAGACCCATCCTCCGCCCCCTCGCCACCTATGACAAGGAAGAGATCATCCGCGTCGCCGAACGGATCGACACGTTCAAGATCTCCATCCGCCCCCACGAGGATTGTTGTCAGGTGTATGTGCCGAAAAGCCCCGTCACGAATCCCCGCGACTATTACGCCAAGCGCTATGAAGCGCTCTTCGACCACGAAAAGCTCATCGACGAGGCCTTGCGCAAGATGGTGACCCTCACCGTCGACAAAGACAGCGGCATAAGACTCTCGACAGCGGGTTTCAGTGTCGTCGAGGCCGTCGAAGGAGGTGGCATCGCCCATGATCGACTCTTTGCAGAATGAACGCATCAAGGCCGCACGGAAACTCCGGCAGAAAAAACACCGCCAAGCGGAGGAGCGGATGCTTCTCGAGGGTGCGAATCTCGTCACGGCCGCCGCGAAGAAGGGCCTTCTCGAGGAGGCGTTCGTCCTTGTCGGAAATGAAGCCTCCCACAAGGAGGCGAGCCCTGTCAGTGAACGGGTGATGAAAAGCCTCTCCGACCTCCCTTCGCCCCCCGACATCGTCGGCATCGCCCGCTTCCCCGATTTTCGCGCCCCGGGAGCGCGCGTGCTCTTCTTGGAACACATCCAGGACCCGGGCAACGTCGGCACGCTGCTAAGGAGCGCGCTCGCTTTCGGTTTCGGTTCCGTCGTCGGCGACCGTTCCGCCGATTTCTTCAGTCCCAAGGTCCTCCGCGCCACCCAGGGGGCGATCTTCGACCTCGACCTCCAAGAGATGCGTCTTGCCGACTTTTGTGCAACATACCCCGACCACAAGGTCGTGGCCGCGAGTTCCGAAGGAGGGGCCACACATCCGCATAAGCCCTCTTTGCCTTTCGTCCTCGTCCTCGGCAACGAGGGCGGAGGATTGTCCCAGACGGCGCTCGAGTGTGCCCACTGCAAAGCGCACATCCCGACGGAGACCATCGAAAGTCTGAATGTGGCCGTCGCCGGCAGCATCCTCATGCATCATCTGCATGATTCCGACAAAGGACCTTTCCGGGTGTAGGGCTTGCCATATCATGCCCACTGTGATAGAATATCTATGGCATATGTGTTAGACGAGTGGGTCGAATCCCACTCTTTTTATGCCACCGGGAGGCGGAATACCATGAAAGAACTGAAAGAGAAGATCCGTCAAGAAGTCGAGCGTCTGGGCTTCCATCTCTACGATTTGACCATCGGACCCAGGGGCAAGGACAAGGTGCTCTCGGTGAAGATCGACGACGAAGCGCCCGTTTCCATCGACGATTGTGTCCGGGTGAGCGAACATCTCTCGGACCTCTTGGACGAACTCGACCCCTTCGAGAAGTCCTACGTGCTCGAAGTCACCTCCGCCGGTGCGGAACACCCCTTGCGCGACACGGAAGAGATCCGCCGCGCCGAAGGCCGTTATATCCATGTGAAGACCGCCGAGCAGGAGATGGAAGGCTTTCTCACCGAGGTCACCGAGACCAGCATCACCATCAAGGACAAACAAGGAAACAAGACGACATTCTTCATCGCCGACATTGAGAAGATCCGCTTGGCGATCGATTTCTAGGAGGAATCATCATGCAAAGAAAAGCGTTTTTCGATGCGTTGGACGAACTCATCCGTCAACGCGGCCTCGACAAGGAGAAAGTCATGGCCATCATCGAACACGGACTCTTGAACGCCTACAAGAAAGAATACGACAACCGCGACAACGTCCGCGTCGTTTTCGACGAGGAAAAATACACCATCGGGGTGTATGCCGACTATGAAGTCGTCGAGGGAGAGCCCGAACACAAACACCAGATGAGTCTCGAAGAAGCGAAAGAACACAAAAAACGCGTGAAGCCGGGCGATGACATCACCATCAACGTCACCCCTTCCGACTTCGGACGGAACGCCGCCATGAGCGCGAAGCAGATCCTCAAACAAGGACTCAAGCAGCTCGAGCGCGAGAAGGTCTACGACGTCTTCAAAGACCGCGAGAACGAGATGGTGAACGCCGAGATCATCGCCATGAACCGCGACAAGGATTTCGTCACCCTCGACCTCGGTCACGACCTCATCACGAGCCTTCCCCGCAAGGAGCTCCTGCAGTCGGACACCGTCCGTGTCGGGGCGAAGATCAAGGTCTACATCACCAAGGTCGAGATGACCCCCAAGGGACCGAAAGTCTATGTCTCCCGCACCGACCGCAATCTTGTCAAACGCCTCATCGAGCAGAACGTCCCCGAGATCATGGACGGCACCGTCGAGATCATGGGCCTCGCCCGCGATGCCGGAAGACGCTCCAAGCTCGCCGTCTATTCGCATGACGAGAATGTCGACCCCGTAGGGGCGTGTCTCGGCAAGGAGTCGAAACGCAAAAAAGAGGTCGAAGAGGCCCTGCAAGGCGAAAAGATCAGTTTCTACCGCTGGAGCGACGATGCCAAAGAACTCATCGCGAACGCGCTCGCCCCGGCGAAGGTCGTCGCCATCAACCCCGACAAGCGGGAACGGACCGCCGTCGTCATCGTCAAGGACGAAGACTTCACCGGCGCCATCGGCTCCAAAGGGCAGAACGTCCGTCTCGCCGCGCAATCGAGCGGCTGGAAGATCGATATCAAATCCGTCGCCGATGCCGAGGAGATGGGCATAAACTACACCCCCTTGCACGAGGAGATGGAAACGGATGAAGAAGAAGCGTAAGATTCCCTTGCGGCAATGTGTCGTGACGAGAGAACGCCTTCCGAAAGGCGACCTCTTGCGCATCGTCAAAACCAAAGAGGGCGAAGTGAAAGTCGATGAGACCGGCAAGGCCCACGGACGCGGCGCCTATGTCAAGAAGGACGAGAAGACCGTCGCTACGGCCCGCAAGAAACACGCCCTCGACCGCGCCTTCGGCGTGAAAGTCCCCGAAGGCGTCTACGACGAGATTCTCGCGGTGATCAAGGATGGAAAGAAAGCCTGACGCCTTGGGACTCCTGGGGCTTTCCATGCGGAAAGGCGCCGTCGTCACCGGAACGGAGAGGACCCTCCGCATCATCCGTGAAGGGAAGAGGTCCCTTGTCTTCCTGGCGCGTGACGCCGGCGACAACCTAAGCAAGAAGATCAGACAAAAGACCGAACACTACCGGATCCCCCTCCACGAGGAGTTCTCCTCAGACGAACTCTCGGAGGCCATCGGTAGAAAGAACATAAAGGTCTGCGCTCTCGTGGATGCGGACATCCTCCGCGCATTCGAGGGTCGGACCGAAGAGAAAGAAAAGAGGTGCGCACCATGGCGAAAAGACCACAGAAGAAAAGAAGAGGAAGAAAGCGACCGGACCGACGTCCGTCGAAACCCAAAATCAAAGAAGGTCCCGTGACCTTCAAACCGGGCATGACCGTCGCCGACCTGGCCGACCAGATCGGTGTGAAGGTGAACGACATCATCAAGAAGGCGATGGCGGCCGGCATCATGGCGGGAAGGAACGACGCCCTCGAATTGGAGACCGTCGAACTCATCGCCGCCGACTACAACAAAGAGACCATCGAGGATACCAGCACCGACGAGAGCCGCTTCGAGGAACTCGAAGAGGAAGAGGATGAAAAAAGCCTCGAACTCCGTCCGCCCGTCGTCACCGTCATGGGTCATGTCGACCACGGCAAGACGACCCTGCTCGACACCATCAGGAACGCCCGGGTCGTCGAGGGCGAAGCCGGCGGCATCACCCAGCACATCGGCGCCTATCGCTACCGGACGAAAGAGGACAAGTCCATCACCTTCATCGACACCCCGGGACACGCGGCCTTCACCGCGATGCGCGCCCGGGGGGCGAGCGTGACCGACATCGCCGTCCTCGTCGTCGCCGCGGACGACGGCGTCATGCCGCAGACCCGCGAGGCGGTCGACCATGCCAAGGCCGCGGGATGCCCCATCATCGTCGCCGTGAACAAGATGGACCTTCCCGGCGCCAATCCCGACAAGGTCAAACAGGAACTCGCCGATCTCGAACTCCTTCCCGAGGAATGGGGCGGCGAGACCATCTATGTCGAGATGAGCGCCCTCTCGGGCGAAGGCGTCGACCAGCTCATCGAGATGATCCTGCTCACCGCCGAGATCGAGGAGTTCAAGGCGAATCCCGACAGGAGCGCCAAGGGCGTCGTCATCGAGAGCGAGCTCGACAAGGGCCGCGGTCCCGTGGCGACCCTCCTCGTCCAACAGGGGACCCTGAAAGCGGGGGACATCCTCGTCGTGGGCGATACGCACGGCCGAGTGCGCGCGATGACGGACGATCTCGGCCAGAGCGTCGACAAGGCCCTGCCGAGCACACCCGTCGAGATCATCGGCCTGCAGGACGTGCCCCAGGCGGGCGATCCCTTCAAGGTCTTCGCCGAGGAGCGCACCGCCAGGCAGATCGCTGAAAAACGCGCGGAACGCTCCATCAAGGAAGCCCGGGGCGCCCGCGCCTCGATGAGTCTGAAAGAGCTCTTCGCCAATCTCAGCGAGGCCGACAAGAAGGAACTCCGCATCATCGTCAAAGGCGACACGCACGGTTCCATCGAGGCGCTCCGCTCCTCTTTGGAGAAGATCGATGTCGCCGGCGCCTCCATCGATGTCATCCGGGGCAGCGTCGGCACCATCACCGAGACCGACGTCTCGCTCGCCGAAGCGTCGGGGGCCATCGTCCTCGGCTTCAATGTGCGCCCCACCGCCGCCGTGCGCGAAGCCGCGCGGGAAAAGGGCGTGGAAATCCGTCTCTACAGCGTCATCTACAACGCCATCGACGATATCGAGAAGGCGATGAAAGGCCTGCTGGATCCCGAATACGAAGAAGTCGTCACCGGACAGGCCGAAGTCCGCGAGACCTTCAAGATCTCGAGACTCGGCACGGTGGCCGGCTGCTATGTGACGGACGGCTTCATCAAGCGGGACGCGCTCGTCCGTGTGATTCGCGACGGCGTGGTCGTCTACGAGGGCGAACTCGCGAGCCTCAAACGCTTCAAGGACGACGTCAAGGAAGTGAGACAGGGCTATGAGTGCGGCATGATGATCGAGAATTTCAACGACGTCAAGACCGGCGACACCATCGAAGCCTCGACCATGAAGGAGGTAAAACTCTGATGGCCAACGTTAAACGCCTCGAATCCGACTTGAAGAAGGCGCTCACGGAAATCCTCCGCGAGGAGGCGAAAGACCCCGACATCGGCTTTCTGACCGTCACCGACGTCGACCTCACGAACGACCTTTCCTATCTCACAATCCATTTCACCGTCCTCGAGAAAGAGGACGTCACGAGAGAAAGCGCCCAAAGAGCTCTGGAAAGGTCGAAGAAATTCTTGCGCACCCTGCTCATGGAACGGGTGAAGATGCGCAAGGCGCCCGAGCTTAGGTTCCGCTACGATGAATCGCTCGAAACCGGGAACCGCATCGAACAAGGGCTGAAAAAGGTGCTGGAAAAGGACAAGAAGGACTGAGCGCAATTTTTTGCGCTTTTTCCCTTTTTTGCGCGAAAGGGGCGAACCGCTTTGAAGGAGAGACTCGCCGACGTTCCCAGAAAGCCCGGTGTCTATCTCATGAAAGACGCCACCGGCCGTACACACTATGTCGGCAAGGCGAAGAACCTGAAAGCGCGGCTTTCAAGCTATTTCACAGGGTCGCACGATTACAAGACCCAAAAGATGGTCGCCGCCACCGCCGATTTCGACTACATCGTGACCCTTTCCGAGATCGAGGCCTTGATCCTCGAACTCGACCTCATCAAGAAAGAACAACCCCGTTACAACGTCCTCCTCACCGACGACAAGACCTACCCCTACATCGAGATCACGGAAGAGAGACACCCGAAACTCCGGGTGACGAGGAATGTCAAGAACAAGAAGAACCGTCATATCTATGGCCCCTATCCCGACGTCCGCGCCGCGCGGGAGACACTCCGGATCCTGAACAAGCTCTATCCGCTCCGGAAATGCCAACGTCTCCCCGACGAAGCCTGTCTCTATTGGCATCTCGGCCAGTGTCTCGCCCCCTGCATCAACAAGGTACCCAAAGAGGAATACGCACCGCTCAAGAAACGCATCGACCGCTTTTTGCGCGGCGAGACGAAAGACATCATCGCCGATCTGCAAGAGAAGATGGCCGCGGCGAGCGAAAAACTTCAGTTCGAACGTGCCCAGGAATACAAAGAGACGATGGAAGCGATCCGCCAGACGACCGAGGCGAAACAGTCCGTCAACCTGAAGGACCCCTCCGGACGCGACATCATCGGCATCGCCGCGGACGAGGAGTTCCTGGCCCTCGCCTTCCTGTTCGTGCGCAACGGCAAGATCGCCGCCACCGACAAGCGCCTCCTCGACAAGGAGGCCTCTCGCGAAGACGCTCTCAGCCAATACCTCGGCCAGTTCTACCAAGAACACCCCGCCCCGAAGGAAATCCTCCTCGAAGGCATCGAGGATCCCGAGGCCCTGGCGGCCGCTCTCGGCACGAAGGTCCACATTCCCAAGCGCGGCGTGAAACGCCGCCTGCTAGCCATGGCGAGCGCGAACGCCCAAGAGACGTTGAAGAACGAGCGGCTGAAGACGAAAGAGCGACAAGAGCGGACGCTCGGCGCCCTCGAGGAACTCGCCGAAGAACTCGACATCCCCGTCCCCTATCGCATCGAGGCCTTCGACAACGCCCACCTCTTCGGCACCCACGCCACGAGTGCCGTCGTGGTGTTCGTCAACGGCCGGCCCGAGCGGAAAGAATACCGGAAGTTCAAGCTCCGCACGGCCCGCGCCGCCGCCGACAGCGAACTCCTCGAGGAAGCAGTCTACCGTCGTTATCGCCGGCAGCTCATGGAGGAGAAGGAACTTCCCGACCTCATCCTCGTCGACGGCGGCATCCAGCAGATGCAAGCGACACAGGAAGTGCTCGCCGGTCTCGGCCTGTCTTTGCCCGTCGCCGGCATGGTGAAGTCGGGGGACCACAAGACCCATCATCTGCTCGACGCGGCGCACAACACCATAGCGCTCACGAAGACGGGGCGGCTCTTCCGACTGCTTTCCAACATCCAGGAGGAAGCCCACCGCTTCGCCACCGAATACCACAAGAAGATCCGGGGGAAAGGCCTTTTCGAGAACATCCTCGACGATATCGAGGGTGTCGGCGAAAAGACGAAGAAGAAACTCCTCAAAACCTTCAAGACCATCCGGGGAATCCGCGAGGCGGACGAAGAAGAATTGCGCGCCCTCGGTATCCCCAAAAAGACCATCAAAAGGATCAAGACCCGCCTAGACCAAGATGACAAAGACAGGTGATCAGATGCTCGTCCACGGTAGGATTCTGCACACGGATGAAACCAGACGCCTCCTCGAGGTCGTCTTCCGCAAAGAACGGAAGCAGTGCTATCTGCAACGGGCGCAATTCAACCGCCTCCAGGATTTCTTGCATCCGGGCAACTTCGTCGTCCTCGCCATCAAACGCATCGACAAGAAACGGGGCGTACGCCGTCATGTGGTGGAGACCGTCAAACGCATCGTCCGCCCCTCGCCGCGCCGTTCCCTCGTCCTCTACAGCGAGACGGACATCCGCACCGAAACGGTCCGCTTCTTGAACGGCCTCGGCAAAAAGCTCTTCCTCGACCTCGAGATGAGTATGCACCCCTACCACAAGGACAAGGATTTCAAACAGGAGATCATCCAGGCGGGATACGTCCTCGTCAATGCCGAAGGCGAAACCCTCGAGACCTTCCGTGGTTTCATCCGCCCCACCCGCCACAAAAAACTCACGAAGCGGACGAAGAAGTTCCTCGGGGTGACGCAGGAAGAAGTCGAGGCGGGCCTCCCCTACGAAGACTTCCACGAGCATCTGCAAAAACTCCTGCAAAAGCACCGCCCGGCGGTCATCGTCTGGGGAAAGAACGACATCCTCGCCCTAAAGGAGTCCTTTGCGATCAACCGTCTCCCCCCGATCCGTCCCCGCATCCGTTTCGTGAACCTCCTTGAACTCTACAAGACCTATTACGGCTTGAAAGACGACGTCGGTCTGCTCACCGCCTTCAACAACCACGGGGAAGAAAGAGAGGGCCAGCGTCACGACGCCTATGACGACGCCTTGATGACGAAAGCGGTATTCGAGCGTTTCCTGGCCGAAGTGAACGCCCTCCACCCGCGTGTTCCCAATCGTTCCTGAACCAAAAAAGGAGGATGGTCGCGATGCAAAGACTGGTCTCTCGGCATAAAGAACACTTTCACACCCCTCCCGCGGGGTGCATCCGGGTGCCACTCTCCGTTTCGGTGCTCGGGGATTTCTGCGATTACGCGGGCGGGAACATCATCCTGTTCGCGACTTCCGTCGCTCTGTGCGGAGGGTATTCCCAGCGCGACGATTTCGAGCTCCACATCCGCATCGACGCCTTCCGCCAGCAGCAAGACGTCACAATCGACATGCGCCAGCTCGACCATGAGCACGAGAACCCCCTCTTCAACGTGTTCGAGGCCATCTTGGAGAAGTTGCGCTATGAAGGCTACAACGTCGAGACCGGCCTGAACATCACCATGGTCTCCGAAACGGAAAGCGACCTCAACATGACGATCGACCAGGCCCTGGCCACCCTCTTCATCGCCCTCATCGCGGACCGCCACGAATTCTCTTTGCCGTTTGCGCGCATGGCCCGCTATGCGGCGCACGCCGAAAGCAGGATCCGCAAACGCGCCGCGAGCCCGGCCCACCACCTGTGCAGCCTCGTCGGCAAGGAAGGGCACATGCTCGCTTACCACGGGGGGACGAATGAACACACGTTCCTTCCCTTCGATTTCACCGCGAACAGTTTTCACATGGCGATTGTGAAACAGCCCCGCTTCGCGATCAACCCCGATTACTCCAAGAAAATCGAGGCCCTCGACAAGGGCCTGGCGGGCATCCGGAAAGAGCGCTATGTCGAACACGTCTGCGAGTTAGGGGTGCGCGAGTTCACGATGCATCGCGCCAAGATCCTCTCCCGGACCGCGCTCGCCATGACCGAACATGCCGTGTTCGAGAACGACCGCGTCAACCAGAGCCTCCCTTTCTTCGAGCGCCAAGACGCCGTCGCCGTCGGCGATTTCATGAACCAGACCCACTCTTCGCTGAAAGAGCTGGCCGGACAGTCGAACGAGATGTTCGACTGGTTGGTGGAAGAAGCCACGGGCCAAGGCGCCCTCGGCGCGAAACTGGGGTCGCTCTCGGGCATGCCCGTCGTGCTCGTGTTGACGACGAAAAAAGCGCCGCTGGACCATGACGCTCTGACCAGGGGATTCACGAACCGTTTCGAGAAGACGGTGGAATTCCTCCCCGTGCGAGCCACCGGCGGGGCGGAGAGACTCGACAATGAGGACGATTGACAAGAGAAGGGGCCGCGCAGCGCGCGGGCCCTTCTCTCGATTCATACGGCGATGACGACGGGGAGGACCATCGGTTCCCGCTCCGTCTTTTTATAGATGTGGTCGTTCAAGGCTTCGGCGAGTTCGCGTTTGATGTTGCCGAAGGGGACGGCACCCTGCTTTTGTCTTTGCAGGGGGTTTTCGGCCGCAGCCCGGGCGACGCGGGCGATCTCTTCTGTGAGTTCGGTGTGGTCCTTCATGTAGACGAAGCCGCGGCTGACGATCACCGGCGTCCCCAGGACCGCGCGGTTCTTCTCATCGATGGTGACGATGGCCATGAGGAGGCCGTCTTCGGCGAGAGTGCGGCGGTCGCGGAGCACGATGTTGCCGATGTCGCCGATGCCCTTGCCGTCGATGTAGACGCTCGATGCGGGAACCTTGCCCGCGAGGCGCGCCTTCTTTTTCCGCAAGGCGAGGATGTCGCCGTTGTCGAGCACGAACGTGTTGCTCTTCTTCACGCCGCAAGAAATGGCCTTCTCGGCATGGATTTTCAACATGCGGTGCTCACCGTGGACGGGGAAGAAGTGGCGGGGCTTCATGAGCTTCAACATGAGCTTCAACTCTTCGCCGCCGCCGTGACCGCTCGTGTGGGTGTCGGTGAGGGGCGAATGCGTGATGACGTTGGCTTCGCGTTGGAAGAGCTGGTTGATGGTCTTGTTGATGGAGGGGGCGTTGCCGGGGATGGGGCTCGAGGAGAAGATGACGGTGTCGCCCGGTTGGATCTTGATCTGGCGGTGGGTGCCGTTGGCGATGCGCGAGAGGGCGGCGAAAGGCTCTCCTTGCGAGCCCGTGCAGAGGATGGTAATCTCTTCGGGCTTGAAGTGCCTCAACGCCCTTCCACCGACGAAGGTGCCGTGCGGGGCCTTGATGTAGCCCATCTCCTGGCCGACCTCGATGGTGCGCTCCATGCTCCGGCCGAAGACGGCGATCTTCCGGTCGGTCGCGATCGAGGCCTCGATGATCTGCTGGACCCGGTGGATGTTGGAGGCGAAGGTCGCCACGACGGCCCGGCCTTCGATGCGGCTGAAGATGTCATGGAGGTTCTCGCTCACCGCGGTCTCGCTCTTGGTGAAGACGTCGAGCTCCGCGTTCGTGGAATCGCTCAACAGGAGGTCGACACCCTCGTGGCCCAATTTGGCCATCTTGAGATAGTCGGCATCGGGTCCCGTGGGGGTGAAGTCGAACTTGAAATCACCGGTGTGGACGATCCTGCCGGCGGGGGTCTTCACGTCGATGCCGAAGGAGTCGGGGATGGAGTGGTTCGTGCGGAAAAAGCTCACCTTCAGGTGCTTGAAGGAGATGGTGTCGTTCTCGAAGAACTCGAAGAGGTTGTATTGCACACCGCGATGTTCTTGCATCTTGTTCTTGATGAGGCCGACGGCGATACCGGCGGCATAGATCTTCGGGATCTTCACCTGGCGCAAAAGCCAGGGGATCCCCCCGATGTGGTCCTCGTGACCATGGGTGATGAAAAGACCCTTGATCCTATGTTGCTTCTCCTTGAGATAGGTGTAGTCGGGGATGACATAGTCGATGCCCGGAAGGTGCTCGTCCGGGAACATGACCCCGGCGTCGATGATGATGATCTCGTCAGCGTATTCGATCACATACATGTTCTTTCCGACTTCGC